>CAZHKD010000083.1:0-7531 GCA_964533255.1 uncultured archaeon
ACATCTTAAACCCACCTTCCAGGAACTTCTCAATCCAGCCCTTTGCAAAAGATATTGATTCTGTCAGCCATTCTTGAAAAGAACTGTGCACGTGGTGCTGAATATCCAGCTTTTTCTGCTGCTTTTAACGCCAGGTCTCCAGACTCACTACGCTGCTTAACATCACCAACACATCGCAACGGCAATAGCGGGAATTCTCGCTGCGTGGAGACTCTTACCCTTCGCCATTACCAAGGGAATAAGCCTGAAAGAGCTTCAGGATGTGGCGGGAGAGAGCAGGAGCACGCTCCGCTACCGCGCAAGTCTTCTGGAGGAGGTAGGGTGGATAGCATCTACCAAAGCCGGAAATAACTGCCTTCTATTCTTAAACGTCCCAAAGGTCGTTATAATGAAACTTCAGGAAAATTTTTTATTAACCTAATAAGATAGCTACCGAAATTCTTTTATAGTGAATAATTGACCAATAATTAATCATTTACAAAATAGGTGATGGGAGATGCCACCTGAAGAGATCAGTAGGAGAGATTTTCTGAAGTATACCGCAGCGTTTGGTGCAGGGCTGCTGATTGGAGGAGGGGTGGGTTACAGCCTCAAGAAGCCTGAAGTCCAGGTTGTGCCGAAGGAAGTTCCAGTGGTTGGGGAGAAAAAGCTCAAAGACACGATAAAAATCGGCCACATCGCCATTTTCTCCGGGCCTTTTGGTACGTATGGTGAGCTGCAGAAGCGAGGCTCCCAGCTCGCAATGGAAGAGATAAACGCCGCTGGAGGAATTATGGGCAGCAAGGTTGAGGTGATCTACAGGGACTCTGCTGCAAAGCCGGCAGAGGCCGTGAAGCAGGTGAGGAGCCTCGTTGAGAATGAAGGCTGCGACTTCATAATCGGCATAGACTCAAGCGGCGTAGTTTTAGGCGTTGCGGAGGTGATGCCAGAAGTCAACAAGCTGCTGTTCGTAACCCATGCCGCAACGCACCGCCTGACGGAGGATCTGGTTTACAAGAAGGGGATTAAGGAGGTTTTCAGGCTTGCCGTTCCGGTGTACCAGGACGGTATAATGGCAGCCTTCATCGCTGCTCAGCTTCCGGCAACGAGGTGGGCTGCTGTCCATCCTGACTACGAGTACGGCTATGCGTCGTGGGAGCTCTTCCAGAAAACGCTATCCAAGCTCAGGC
This sequence comes from uncultured archaeon, assembly GCA_964533255.1. Lineage (GTDB taxonomy): Archaea > Halobacteriota > Archaeoglobi > Archaeoglobales > Archaeoglobaceae > JdFR-37. The sequence goes on from CAZHKD010000083.1 coordinate 1,170, forward strand.
CCGACGTTGAATTTGTGGCTGAGGCCTGGGCGAAAATAGGGACGACAGACTTCACACCATACATCTCCTCGGTAATGGAGAAGAAGCCAGATGGCATTCATACTGTGGAGTGGGGAGTTGACCTCTTCACCTTCGTGAGGCAGGCCAAGCAGATGGGGTTGTTTGATGCCGTGAAGTACGACGGAGGTTACGCATGGATAAACCCAATGGGTTACTCCATCGACGCAATGGAGGCCCTCAAAAATGAGTACCCGGAGGGCTGCTGGGTTTCAGGCAGGTACGTGTGGCCTTATCCGGACACGGCCCTCAACAGGAAGTTTGTCAAAGCCCATCTGGACAAGTTCGGACACTACCCGGCATACAGCGGAGAGACGTCCTACACCGCAGTTTACCTCATCAAGAAGCTCATCGAGCTGACCCAGACCCTGGACGTAGACACCCACATCAAAACGCTGGAGGACATGGTGGTCTATTCACCGGCTGGCGCCAGGCTGATAAGGAAGGAAGACCACCAGGCTGTTTACGAGGTGCCATACGGCCAGATAAAGCGCGACCCCAACTATCCGATACCGGTGCTCAGGAACCTGAAGGCCATGCCAGCCCAGATGTACTACAAGAAGCCGCCCTTTGACGAGGTGCCACCCTTCACGAAATAGGCTGCTGGATTAGGACAGCAAGGGAAGATCAGTATGGATCCGGGAGCGATAGCGTTTCAGCTAATCATTGGTGTAGCGACAGCGATGCTTTACTGGATAGTTTCGTCAGGACTCACGTTTACTTTCGGAGTTACAAGAATCCTCAACTTCGCCCACGGAGCATTCTACATGCTTGGGGCCTACTTCACCCTTACTTTTTTTGAGGTCACCGGAAACTATATGGTAGCGTTGCTGATTGGCTCAGTACTCGTGGGCATTGTTGGAGCGGGCTGTGAAAGGACACTCATATCCAAGATCTACCATTTGCCTGTACCCTTCCAGCTCGTCCTGACCTTTGGCTTGATTCTGATATTCGAAGACCTGGTAAGGATGATCTGGGGAGCGGTGCCAAGGATGATGGCGGCCCAGTTCACGGGCTCCATTTCAGTCTTCGGCAGAACACTACCAATGTTCTCAATCTACATCATAATCGCTGGAATTCTGATTGCTCTGCTGCTGTACTACGTGCTTTCGAGAACATACTGGGGCATGCAGATAAGGGCCATTACTGCCGATCCAGAAATGGCAATGTGCAGCGGCCTCAATCCGTCATTCCTCTACGCAACAGCGTTCATGTTCGGCGCCTTCCTTGCAGGGCTTGGAGGGGGCCTAACGCTGCCAATCAGCTCCGCAGCTCCAGGAATGGGCGAGAACATCATAATCTACGCATTCATTGTGACGGTCATAGGCGGGCTGGGCAGCATAAAAGGTGCGTTCATATCAGCCCTGATTATAGGGATTATCGAAGCCCTTGGAGCATTCTTCGTCCCATGGCTTGCGATAGCTCTGCCTTACATAGCCCTTTCTGTAGTTTTGCTGCTGAGACCGGAGGGGATCTTCGGTGAAGTCTGAGGAACTGTCGGAAGGGGGAGCGGTTGAGACTGTGGAGAAGGTGGTGGCGGTTGCCACAGTGGACAGATCGCTGATAGCTGTAATGGCAGTTATCGCAGCCTCGCTCCTCATTCCGCTTACGGGGAACAAGTATGCCCTGTACCTCTCCACCAAAATATGGATACTGATTCTGTATGCCATAGCCTTCAACGTCCTGTTTGGATACTCAGGACTGCTGAGCTTCGGTCACGCGCTGTTCTTTTCAGGGAGCGCGTACACTTTAGCTATCCTCGTCGCCCGGCTCGACTACTCGCTGGCCGTGGGGTTCGTCTTAGCCATTGTTGCGGCGGCCATCCTTTCTGCGGTCGTCGGTGTGCTGTCGCTCCGGCACAAAGAGATACACTTCGCAATGGTCACTCTGGCTTTCTCCATGCTCTTGTGGGGCATTGTAATGAAGTGGAGGGATGTTACAGGCGGGGAGGATGGGATAACAGGCTTTCCACGCGGCTTTTCCATGTTCTGGTTCTACTACTTTACAGTACTGGTAGTGGTCGTCTGCTCCTACCTGATGTACAGGTTCGTGAAGTCAGACATCGGCCTGATACTTGAGGGGATAAGGGAGAATGAAACCAGGGTTCAGTTCTCCGGTCACTCCACCCTCAAATACAGGCTCTATGCAATGCTGGTCTCGGGAACATTTACCGGAGTAGCTGGAGTTTTATGGGCACTCCTGGACAGAACTGTAACGCCTACAATTGCACACTGGACATTCTCAGCCATACCGGTCATTGTAACGCTTATTGGCGGCCCCCAGAGCTTCGTCGGCCCGGCAGTGGGAACGATAATCTACGTCATAATTCAGGACCTGATAACAAAATACACCCTCTACTGGCAGTTCATATTCGGAGCTGCAATTGTGGCGGTGGTTCTGTTCTTCAGGGGTGGAGTTGTTGGCATCATTGAGAGGTACACTGAGAGGTACTTTTACAGGAGGTGACGACGGTGATACTCGAGACCCGGAACCTTTCGAAATTCTTTGGGGGGCTCAGGGCAGTGGATGATGTGTCGCTTGGCTTCGAAGAAGAGTCCATCACCGCCATCATAGGGCCAAACGGCGCGGGGAAGACGACTTTCATAAACCTCTGCACGGGTCTTCTGAAGCCAAACACTGGTAGAATAATTTTCAATGGTGAGGACATCACCAGCCTCCCACCTCATAAAAGGATTCTCATGGGAGTCTCAAGAACCTTTCAGATCTCAAACATTTTTCCCGGCCTTACAGTCGCTCAAAACATCCGCATTCCGCTTCTGAGCAGGGGTGAAGAGGGCCTGAAAGAGCTGGATGAGCTGCTTAGAATGTTCGAGTTTGAAGACATCAGAAACACTCCCGCCTCCGAAATATCCCACGGCGATCAAAGATTGCTTGAGATGGCCATGGCAATTGCCACAAAGCCCAGAATTCTGTTTCTGGATGAGCCAACAGCGGGCGTAAATCCCGCAGAGAAGCACAGGATTCTTGACGTTGCCATGAAGCTGAAAGAGACTGAAAAACTCACCATCGTGATAGTCGAGCATGACATGGACGTTGTCTTCAAAATGGCTGAGAGGATAGTTGTGATGAACAGGGGAAGGGTTCTGGCAGATGGGTCACCTGAGGAGATTAAGGATAACAAAGCAGTCAGGGAGGTTTACCTTAAGGGGGTCGAGATATGAGAGTGAAAATGCTGGAACTGTCCGATGTCAACTCCTACTACGGCAAGAGCCACATCCTTTTCGACATCTCATTGCAAGTGGGTAAGGGAGAAGTGGTTGTGCTTCTCGGCAGAAACGGCGTTGGCAAGACTACGACGCTCAGGACAATTATGGGGCTGGTGTCCAAGAGGACTGGGGAGATAGTTTTCAGAGAAGAAGTTGATCTGATAGGCCTTCCTCCCTACAAGATCGCAAAATTTGGAGTGGGATATGTTCCCGATTACGGTGGTGTTTTTCCGAATCTCACAGTGGAAGAGAACCTGAAAATTTCCATCAAGCAGTCAGTCAGGCAGTCTAAGGACAGAATTTTCGATATGGAAGAGATTTTCAAGATCTTTCCTCAGCTCAGAGAGTTTGCAAAGAGGGCAGCGGGAACGCTGAGTGGTGGTGAAAGAAGAATGCTCGGCATCGCCAGAGGTCTTTTGCTCAACCCTGACCTCCTCCTCATTGATGAGCCCTCAGAAGGTTTGGCACCGAAAATCGTCCACGACATAGCGGAGATAATCAAAACCATACAGGAATATGGCGTGTCTCTTCTGGTTGCCGACCAGAACCTGCCTTTCGTGGAGAAAATTGCTGACAGAGTTTATGTGATGGATAAGGGGGAGATAAAGCTCAGCGGAAAGATGGATGAGTTATCAAGGCAGGACCTTGAGCGGTTTCTGGCATTCAGCTAAGCTTTGGGGGTGTAAATGTGAAGGATTTGAATGCTGAATATTGGGATCAGGCTGTTGAAACGATGAAAAGGGAGGAACTGGAAAAGCTTCAGCTCAAAAAGCTGAAGTGGCAGGTGGAAAGGGTATACAGGCAGTCGGAGTTTTACAGGGAGCGGTTCAACCAGGCAGGGGTCAGGCCAGAGGACATAAAATCCCTCGACGACGTTTCAAAACTTCCCATTGTTACGAAGGGTGAGCTTCGGCAGGAACAAACGAATCATCCACCCTTTGGCAGGTATGCCGTTGCTCCGCCTTCGGACTGGAAGGAGCTCCACCCTTCAACAGGCACAACAGGCGTTCCCGTAAACACCCTCTGGACCTACAGAGATACTGAGATAATCACCGACCACACTGCAAGGCTCATCTGGGGGTTCGGCGTCAGGAAGGAGGACGTGATACAGAACGGGTTCAGCTACGGGTTGTGGGTTGCCGGAATAGCTGTCCATTATGCTGCGGAGAAAATAGGATCGTTCGTCATCCCAATCGGCGCAACGTCGTCTGAGAGGCAGATTTACTACCTTCAGCACGCAAAGTCAACGGTTCTTTTCGCAACCCCCTCCTTTGGCCTCTACATCGCTGAGAAGCTCAAAGAAAAGGGGGTCAGGCCAGGGGACCTAAGCCTGAGAATTGGCTCCTTTGGTGGAGAAGCCGGCACCGAGAACCCTGCCACCAGAAAAAGGCTTGAAGACGGGCTGGGAATCGACGCCTACGACTTCTACGGCCTTGCAGAAATCGGCCCCACCTTCGCTGCTGAATGCAAAGAGAAAGCAGGTTTACATTTTGCCGAGGATCACTACCTGATCGAAGTTCTCGACCCCGAAACAAGGGAGCCTCTCAGCATTGGAGAGAAGGGTGTGCTTGTGATCACCCATCTCAGCAGAGAAGGAACGCCGATGATCAGGTACTGGACGAACGACATCGTCAGGCTCGAAGATGAGAAGTGCGGATGCGGAAGAACTCACATCAGGGCTGTCGGCGGAATCCTTGGCAGGGCCGACGACATGATAGTTTTCAAGGGCGAAAACGTTTATCCGAGTCAGGTAGAGGAGGTCATAAGGTCGTTTCCTGAGTTGGGCAACGAGTACAAGATTGTTGTGAGCAAGAGCGGTGATACCGGCATAGTGACAAACGTTAAGGTTCTTGCGGAGCTTGCTGCTCAGGTAAAGAATGTGAATGAGCTGAAGGAGAGGGTCAGGAGGGCTCTGAGGGATTCTTTGCTGGTGAGAGTTGAAGTCGAGATTCTCCCGCCCGGCAGCCTTGAAAGAACGGAGTTCAAGGCGAAGAGGGTTGAATTCGTTCTGGAGTAATGCTGGTTGTCGTGGAGTGATACCATGACCAAGTTCGGATTTCTGCTGCCCATACCTGCAATGCCCGTAGGCAACCTGATAAAAATTGCCAGAAGGATTGAGGATGCCGGATTCGATTCGGTGTGGGCTCCTGACCACCTCCTGATGATCCCCACGGGAATCGTGCCCGAAGCTTTCAGCCTGCTGACCGCTATTGCAGCAGTTACAGAGAGGGTTCAGCTCGGCACGTGCGTTTCGGACCCCCACAGAAGGCATCCCGCCGTTTTTGCCCAGGAAGCTGCTACGGTGGATCAAATCTCCAACGGCAGGCTGATCGTCGGCCTTGGCCCGGGTGAGGCAATGAACCTCGACCAGTTCGGCATCCCGTGGAATAAGCCGGTTTCCAGAATGGAGGAGTTCACGAAGGTGGTCAGGATGCTCTGGAAAGAAGACAGGGTCACCTACGCCGGAAAATTCTGGAAGCTCCAGGACGCTCTGCTCCAGGTGAAGCCCGTAAAAGGCTCAATACCGATCTACTTCGGAGCCAACGGGCCGAGAACGAGGAGGCTGACAGGGGAGATGGCTGACGGGTGGCTGCCCACCCCTCGACCTCCTCAGCTGTACAGAAAGCACCTGAGGGAGATCGAGGAAGCTGCAGAAAAAGCCGGAAGGAAGCTTGACCATTTCGAGTGCGGGATTTACATCTACACCGCTGTAGCAGATAAATATGATGACGCGTTTGAGCAGCTAAAGAAGATAAAGCCCATCGTGGCGTTCTTCCCGAAGGTAATCGAGGAGGCAGGCTACGATGTTGAAATACCACAGCACCTCGGAAAGAACCTCTACTCCGAAATCACCCTCAGGGAGGATGGAATGAAGAAGTACGAGGAGTTCGGCAAATACGTGCCGGATGAGGCAGTTGAGGACTTCTCCATAGTTGGAACGCCTGAGGACTGCCTTCAGAAGGTCGAGGAGTTCGTTAAGGCTGGAGTTGAGCACTTCATCCTGATAAACATGGGCCCCGATCCAAAATACGTCATGGATGTTTTTGCCAGCAGGATAATGCCGGCTTTCAGGGGTTA
>CAZHKD010000084.1:0-7272 GCA_964533255.1 uncultured archaeon
CAGCGGGCTTCATGTCAGCAATGCCGCTCAGAACACTGCCGTAGGTTCTGTTCCACTCAACGACGATTGCTGAGGAAGGAACAGAGATTGATAGAAGTAGAAGGGTGATGAGCAGGAGCAAGCCTTTCAATCCCACCTCACCACCTCTTGTAGAGCAGAACAAGATCGCTGAAATTGATTTCAGTAATCCACCCATACTCTTCCTTCAACTCCTGAACGCACTCATCAGGGTTCTTGCCCGCATCGATGCATTTCCCGAACTCATTTGCTGCTTTGGTGCTCTCATTGCTTGAAACTCCATTCTCCATTCCCCAGAAGATTATCCTGCTCATGGCCTGATGCCTGCTTTCTTTCCTGAAAAACCGGATCAGCTTCACCCCTCTTTCTTTAACTTCATCCTCAGACATCCTGCCTTTGACATCCTCGCTGCCTAAGGTCGATCCATCCGAGAGCTTAACCGTCAGCTTCGTCGTGTTGTCTTCGTATCTCACTTCCGCAATCACCTTTTCCCCATCTGGCATTTCTAGGTACGTTGTGTAATGACTGGATTTGGAGTTCGATTCGGTTTTGGGTTGCTGGAAGTGAAGGACTAGAATGAACAATGAGAAAGCAAGTATGGCGATTACAGTCAGGGAAATTTTGAACTTCATGATTTATTCACAACTCCTCCTGAGCGTTTTACCCGATTTACCTGACTTCCTTCACCTCCCGCAAGAAGGTGCAACCCGTAGATGAGAAATACAGCCAGAATGACGTTTCCGGCCAATGGAATCGCAGTAAACCAGACACTTACAATCAAGCTGCCGGTAAAAACTGGAACCAGCAAATTCACAGCCACCTGTACCACAAATCCAGTAGCTATCATCAGCGCACCTTTTAATCCCTTTGTGAGGTACAGGTAGATGCAGTACGCCGGAATGGCCAGCCAGATGAGGAAGTTAAGCATTGAGAACGCGAGCAGATCCATTTTTTACCTCACCCCGAACCGCCTCAAATCAATCTAAAATAATCAAACATATAATCCTTATCCTTTTTGATGCGTTCAATCTTATACATTATCTCCTCACACCAACAACCTTTTTTCGAATTCCGGTGCTTCTTTAGCTGCCTCAACTGCCTCCAATCCCCGCCACCTCTAGCTCCAGAATTTCCTTTGCCTTCTCGGTCAGTTCATAGTACGTCCACCTGTATCCTTCTTCCACTTTTCTGACGAAACCATCTTCATTCAGCTTTGTCAAATGTCTGTGAACCGTTGGCTTCGACAGATTTAACTCCCTGCTCAGCTCTGTGACTGTTTTTCTTTTCCGGAGCATTGAAAACAGGATTTTTATTCTGGTTTCAGATAGGGGTTTCCGATGCATTCTATCAGATTTTCGCCTCAGACTACTTTCTTTGGACTGCAATCTATTAATTCCCCTTTCTCCACCCATCCCCGCCACCTTTCCGTCATGTCGTCCTATTCATTGCAATTTGTGGTTCAATTTGTTTTGATTTTTTTTCAGTAATATTTGCTGTGGCGGAATATAACAGTTCTGACCATGTTTTGAGAATATTTTATTATTTTTATTCTCTCGAGATATGGTCAAGAAGTGGCACCCACATAAACATTCATCCATTTTTATATTCTTAAAACATGGTCAGAAAACATATATGGTTCATGCTTATGTAAAGTATACATAAAGAAACATAAGGGGGTTAAAGATTTTGGTAGCGGCGTTGGTGGCATTGAGGAACACCGCAACAGCTAAAATAGAGATCAATACTGTCTACGATTCAGTAAGACAGAGGGAAGCGGACTGGTTCTACGAATACGTATCTTCATCATCCTTCGATGTTTACTTAATATGGGACAACCCGTCCAACAGTCTCACCTTAACGCATTACTCTCCAGATGGAAGCGTGTACGGCGAGAGGGTGAGTGGGGTAATACTACTCCCTCAGCGTGTATGAAGGCTAAACTCCTCATTCTCCTCTTTTTCACGTTTTTGATCATACCTATCTCCGAGGCTGCCAAGATAAAGCCGGCCAACATCAGCGACGAGGAGCTGATGGAGAGGATCAAAAACGATCCGCCTGATGAGGTTAAGGTCTCCTTCTGGGAATTGCCGCTCTGGATCAAAATCCACCATGTTGTAACAATCACCCTCGCAGCCCTGGGCATCTGGAAATTCTTACCCTTTGCCATTACCAAGATAAAGTCTGCCCTGGCCAGCAGAAAAAGGGAAAGGATACTGAAATTCGTGGAGGCGAATCCCGGAGCGAGTATGAAAGAGATTGAAGATGCGCTGAGGATCAGCAGAAGCACGCTCCGCCACCACATCGATACGCTTGAAAAAGAGGGCTTGTTGATGACCGTAAGAGCCGGAAAAGAGAGGCTTGTTTTTCCGGTGGCCACACTATCCGACACGGGTCTGAAAATGGTCACTGCTCTAAAATCTGATGTCAGGCAGAGGATTATGGAACTGCTGATTGAGAACGGAGGTTTGAGCATAAAAGAGCTTGCTGAGCTGCTGGGGCTGAACTACAAAACCGTCCACTACCACTTAAGGATTCTCAAGGAAGCAGGGGCCGTTGATATGAGAGGTGGTTTCGTCCAAGCGAGTACGGGGCTGAAGAAGTGAATTTCTGTTCGATTAACCTATTGGTGTGAGTAGCAGGAAGCAGGCAAGAACCTTCAGGGCTCAATCCCTTTATCAACAATCCTGAAGGTGCAGCTCTCCCCTTCCTTCTTCCACCTGTGCTTGATCAGAATCGCTCTTCTCTCCCCGTTGAGCTTCTCCAAGGCAATTATCACCTTGGAGAGGTGGTCAACTGTGGGGCCGCCCAGGGGCTTATCGATGCCGTTCCGGATGTCCGTAAACATCTGGTTGGTGATGACGACTGCAAGGTCATGCTTTCTTGCCAAACCCAGCAGATAGGTAAGCTGGGCGGTAAGCTCCCTCTTCACCTTTATCTGCCTCTCCTCGTCTTCCAGCTCGCTCCGGTAAAGGGCAGTCACGGAATCGACGATTACCAGCCTGACCTCCTCCTTCCTGCACAGCTTCCCCAGCTCTTTTATGGCTGAGCTCTGCATTTTGAAGTCGAAGACGTCGTATATGAACACGTTTTTCAGAGTTTCCCTGTCAGCAAAAATCTGCCTCACCCTCTCTCCCGATAGTCCCTCGGTATCCAGATATGCAACCTTTCCGAAGTGCTTTGCCGTGTTAAAGGCCAGCATCAGGCATATTGATGTCTTTCCAGTCCCGCTGCCCCCGTATATCTGGGTAATTGTTCCCGTCTCCACTCCGCCACCAAGCAGCGCATCAAGGCACCTGCTGCCTGTTGGGAGCATCATGTAGCTCATTCAATCCATCTCCTGAGCACTTCGTAAATTCTCCTCAGCGGCAGTCCGGTTTCCTCGGCTATCCTCTTGACGTCATCAAACTCCGCCTTCACAACCTGGCCGTCGGGATAGCTCCTCTTCACCCTCACCGAAAACCTCCTGCCCTCAATCTCCACCTCTCTGAGCTCTTCATTCCTGTGGGCCTTTAAGCGGTGGTGAACCGGGATGATTCTCACTCCAAGGCTGCCCGTCTCCTCCATCATGGTCTTCGCAACTTCCTCGCTTCTCTCCACGCTCGAAATTGCCTTCAGAATCACCGACGGCCTCCCCTTCTTTCCATAAGCTGGAATGGCCGTTACGTCATATGCGATGCCCGAAAGCTTCTCCATAGCGTAGCCTATGACCTCGCCGGTTGCGTCATCAACGTTCGTTTCCACCACAACAATGGAATCGTGGAGGTCAGCGCTGCCGATGATTAGCCTCAAAACGTTTGGAACCTCGCTGCTTTCCCTTTTTCCTGCCCCGTAGCTCACTTTTTCCACGGTAAAGGGCTGTCTGAACGTCCCTTCAGAGTAATAGGCCAGTATGGCCGCTGCCGTCGGTGTGAAGAGCTCCCCCTCTCCACCGTGAACAACTTCAATCCTGCTTCCAGCCAGTATTTCGAGGGTTGCCGGAGACGGAACCGGGTACTTCCCGTGGGAGAACTCTGTAAACCCGCTGCCAAGCCTTACAGGGGTTGTGAAGATTCTGTATCCTTTATCCTTCAACCTCCTGATCCCCGTGACGGCGGCGACAACGTCAAAGATGGCATCATCACTTCCCACCTCATGGAAAACTGCGTTTCTGTAATCCCTGCCATGAATTTTTCCCTCGGCTCTTGCCAGGATTTCAAAAATTTTCGATGCATCCCCCTTTATCGATTCATCCAGCTCTGAAGATGCAAGGATTTCCATCACTTCTTTGAACGTCCTCTCGTCCTTGCCCCAGCTCTCCACATCCACGTGCCAGGCAGAGATGCTTTTCCTGTCAACCTTCGAAGCCCTTACCCTGACGTTTATCCCCAGGACTTCGGGAATTCTGGCAATATCGTCTTTGCTCAGGCTGATGTCAAGCAGAGACGCAACAATCATGTCCCCGCCTGCACCGCTGAAGGCATCGAATATTGCAAGCTTCATCCCTCTCCCTCAAACTTATTGGTTCAATCTCCCAACACCACAAGCCTTTTTATACGGTTCGGTTAAAAGTATCCATGGTGATGGTATGGAAATCATTCTGAAGGTCAATCAGGCTTACCCAAGTGATTCGGGCAGAGGCATTGCCAGGCTTGATCCTGACGCGATGCTTCGCCTTCACATCTCACCTGGAGACATAATCGAAATAGAGGGGAAGAGGAGCACCGTTGCCAAGGTCTGGAGGGCTCCCAAGCGGGACTGGGGCAAGGGCATCATAAGAATTGACAGGTTCATCAGAGAAAACGCTGGAGTTGGGGTTGGAGACAGCGTTAAGGTCAGGAAAGCAGAGTATTCGAAGGCAAGAAGCGTCATTCTCGCTCCCCTCCGGAAGATGGATTTGAAGGTTTACGGAATGGACGTCGGGGAGTACCTGAAGCACCAGCTCCTGAAGAGGCCCCTGATGGAAGGTGACATCATCCCGCTGGTCGGCGCCCCTGCAATAACGGGCTTCGGCCGCTATCCTCCCCAGAATCAGGCTGTGCTCTTCGTTGCAATAAAAACCGAGCCCAAAGGGCCGGTCATCATAGACGAGGACACCAAGGTCGTTTATCGCGACAGGCCTGCCAAGGGCTTTGAGAGGCTGGGCAGAGCCGGAGTGACGTACGAGGACATAGGCGGGCTGAAGGAAGAGCTCCAGAAGGTCAGGGAGGTTATAGAGCTTCCCCTCCGCTACCCCGAGCTCTTCCAGCGCCTGGGAATTGACCCGCCCAAAGGCGTTCTGCTCTACGGCCCGCCCGGCACTGGTAAAACCCTCATCGCAAAGGCCGTTGCCAATGAAATAGGGGCCAGTTTCTACACCATAAACGGCCCCGAAATCATGAGCAAGTTCTATGGCGAGTCAGAGCAGAGGCTTCGCGAAATCTTCGAGGAGGCGAAGGAGAACGCTCCGTCCATCATCTTCATAGACGAGATTGATTCCATAGCTCCAAAGAGAGAGGAAGTGACCGGGGAAGTGGAGCGCAGAGTTGTCGCCCAGCTCTTAACGCTGATGGACGGGCTGGAGGCGAGGGGAGAGGTGATAGTGATTGCCGCAACAAACAGGCCGGATGCTGTCGACCCAGCATTGCGCCGCCCGGGCAGGTTTGACAGGGAGATAGAGATTGGCGTGCCCGACAGGGAGGGCAGGTTCGAGATCCTGCAAATCCACACAAGGAACATGCCTCTCGAACCCGAGTATGATAGAGAATTTGTTTTGAGGGCTCTGGATAACCTCAGGAAGAAGTATATTGAGGACGAGAACGAGGAGTACCTCAGATATCTGGAATTCGCTGCTGATGAAGTTAGGGAGTGTGAGAAGAAAGAAGAGGTAAAGGAGGTAATTGAAAGGTCCCTGCCACCCGAGGTAATCGAGGACCTTGAAAGAGAAATAGTCAGGGAGATGCTGAAGTACCTGGCAGACCAGACCCACGGCTTTGTTGGTGCCGACATCGAAGCATTATCCAAGGAAGCGGCAATGAAGGCTTTAAGGCGCTACATACCCCAGATAGACTTCAACGAGGATGAGGTGCCACCGGAGATACTGGAGTCCATCAGGGTTACCTTCGACGACTTCAGAGAAGCCTTGAAGGGCATTGAGCCTTCAGCCATGAGGGAGGTGCTTGTGGAGGTTCCGAAGGTCACCTGGGAAGATGTTGGCGGGCTTGAAGACGTTAAGAGGGAGATCGTTGAGGCGGTGGAGTGGCCTCTGAAGTTCCCCGAGAAGTTCAAGAAGTTCGGTATCAAACCGCCGAAGGGTGTTCTGCTCTACGGCCCGCCCGGCACTGGTAAAACCCTCATCGCAAAGGCCGTTGCCAACGAGAGCGAGGCCAACTTCATAAGCGTCAAGGGAAGCGAGCTCCTTTCAAAGTGGCTTGGAGAGAGCGAGAAGGCTGTCAGGAAGATTTTCAGGAAAGCCCGGCAGGTTGCACCATGCATAATATTCTTCGATGAGATTGACGCCATAGCCCAGATGCGTGGAATTGATGAGGGCAGCAGGGCCGTTGAGAGGGTCGTCAACCAGATTCTGACCGAGATGGACGGGCTTGAGGAGCTGGAAGGAGTGATAGTGATCGGGGCATCTAACAGACCCGACATAATCGACCCCGCTCTGCTCAGGCCAGGCAGGTTTGACAGGCTCGTTTACGTGAGGCCACCTGACAAAAGGAGCAGGCTTGCCATCTTCCGCATCCACACAAAGGGCATGCCTCTGGCAGAGGATGTGGACCTCAGCGAGCTGGCGGAGATGACTGAAGGCTACGTCGGGGCAGACATTGAAGCCATATGCAGAGAGGCGGTTATGCTCGCACTCAGGGAGAACATGGAAGTTGAGAAGATAGAGATGAGGCACTTCCTTGAAGCGCTGAAGAAGATCAAGCCAAGCCTTACCGATGCGATGCTCGCATTCTACGAGCGTTTCGAGGAGAAGGCAAAGCAGGAGAGGGCTGCGAAGATTACCGCCAGAACCCTCACCGGATACGGTTAAGGTTAACCAAAAGCCAGGAGATAGGCAAACGTTATATATTCCCCAATTTATTTAACTCAAGGTGGTATCATGATATTTGCCAGAAGCCTTGCCAGGAAGCAGGTTTTGCTGAGTGATGGAACAGTGGTTGGTGTGGTGTACAACGTTACGGCTGACCTGAGAACCGGCGTCCTTCTCAATCTCCTCGTAAAGCCTCAGAACGAGATTTCGGAGCTCAAGAAGGATGATGGGCTCTATGTAATCCCCTTTGAGAGTGT
>CAZHKD010000085.1:0-7031 GCA_964533255.1 uncultured archaeon
GATAAGGGGATGTGGTAGGGACTAAAACACGAAGTAAAAGTGCCCCGGCCGGGAGTTGAACCCGGGTCCGGGAGTCCGCAGCCCCCGAGGATATCCGCTACCCCACCGGGGCGATGTTGGAGTTCTGGAGGATAAACTTGGAATGCCACCTCAGTTAAAAAAGGGTTTCGGAAAAGTAAATGAGCATCCACCGTCAACCATCACCCATCAACCGTCTACCACAAATCACAAACCTAAAAAATTGAGTAGGTGGTAAAGAATACGCCCGAGATAATACGAAGCGCTGCTGCCGATGTCAGAGAAGATGCGTTTAAGGTAAAGGACACCAATCTCTCAAGTAACTTGTTTGAGGTTACAGCCGAGTTCGCATCGCCTTTCAGCTTCCGGTTACAATAAAAGAAGTGGACTTTACGGCTGTTAGCGGTAGGGGGTACAACGCTGAAGCTTGAGAACGAAGTTGTGGTACCACCAAACGGCGTTAAAGAGATCTGTTAAGGCAATAAGACCTTCGGAAAAAGTAGAATTTACGAATTTCAGCGTCATTTGAAGATGCTTTTGGGTTTGCAATACTGACAGCTCTGCTTGGCGGCACAGCTTTATCAGCAAAGACAGTCCGACGCGGTCTGAAGATGCGCAGTCTGAAACGTGCCTGAAACTGAACTATAATGTTATATTCATGAAGCATTAAATTAAAAATAGTCATGTCAGATATGGTGGAGTTGAAATGGAGAAGAATTCTGGTTTTTCCGGTTATAGTTGGAGTCATGTCCGGCCTGGCGGGAATTGCATTACATGCTTCGATAAACCTGTTCACGGAGCTCTTCAACGGCCTCGCAAGGTTGGAGGGTCCGTCTTCCACCCTCTACTACCTCCTGCCCCCCATTGGAGCGTTAATCTCCGGTGTAATCGTATATTTTCTTGCACCTGAAGCTGAGGGGGCTGGAGAGAATGCAGCAATCGAAGCGTTTCACCAGAGGAGGGGGTACATACGGCTGAGGGTCGCTGGCGTTAAGCTGCTGGCAACCTCTCTGATAATCGGTAGCGGTGGAAGTGCTGGAAGAGAAGGGCCCCTAGCCCAGATCTCCGCATCCATAGCCTCATTCATTTCATCAAAGCTGAGGCTGAGTGAGAAGGAGAGGAGGATGCTCATCGTTTGCGGTATGGCGGCCGGTGTGGGCAGCATATTCAAAGCCCCTCTTGGAGGAGCCGTTTTTGCTATAGAGGTGCTTTACAGGAGAGATCATGAAGTGGAGTCCGTAATCCCCTCTTTTATCGCAGCAATCTCAGCGTTTCTGGTTTACGGCTATGTTTCTGGCTTCAGCGTCATTTTCGAAACTGAAAAGATTGGTTTCGAATCTCCGCTCTTTCTTACTTTCTACGCCATGCTTGGCATAGCAGCGGCGTTTCTGGGCAGATTTTTTGTGTTCACCCTCAATGCTGTGAGATCAATTTTCCATGATGCAGGAATACCTGGCTATTTGAAGCCGGCCGCAGGCGGAGTCTTAATGGGAATTGTCGCCTTCTTCTCACCTTACTCGTTGGGGATCGGCTATGAGTGGATTCAAAAAATGATACTTTCAGAGCTAACAATAGGCATTGTTTTAACCCTGCTCGTCGGGAAAATACTTGCAACCAGCTTTATAATTGGTTCTGGAGGCAGCGGTGGGCTTTTTGCACCATCACTGGTTATTGGAGCATCCACCGGAGCTCTTCTTGCAGAGGTATTTTCTGTATTTTACCCGGAAGTCCCGTTCTATTACGAGACGTTCGTGCTCACCGGGATGGCAGCATTCATTACTGCAGTTGCAAAAACACCAATTTCAGCAATCATCCTCATGGTTGAGATCGCCCATTCCTACAAAATCCTTCCAGGTCTTATGGTGGCTTCCATAATCTCCTATGCGCTATCGGGTAGGGAGGGCATATATCCGGCTCAGGTGGAAACGAGAATCCACTCTCCTGCCCACAGAGGAGAGCTTACAGTTAGCGTGCTTGAGGAGATTCAGGCGAGGGAGGCGATGATTCCAAGAGCCAGGATTGTTACAGTCTCTCCATCTCACAGGATATCTGAGGTCTTCACCCTGATTGAAAAAACAGGACATATTGGCTTCCCTGTTCTTGACGATAGAGGCAACCTGGCGGGAATAATTACGTTCGAGGATGTAGAAAAGGTACCTCCCGAGGAGAGGGATTTGACAATGGTCGGTGATGTTATGACAACTGAACTCATCGTTGCCTATCCCGATGAAACTCTGGAGGCGTGCCTCCGAAAACTGGTGGTTCATGACATAGGGCGTCTGCCGGTTGTGGCCAGAAGCGACAGTTCCAAGCTGCTGGGTTTGATTACGAAGACAGATATAATCAAGGCCCATGCAAAAAGGTCCGCAGAGGCTGGAGAGTAGTTGAGGCAGGGCGAATGGGTGGATAAACAGTAGCTTTGCATTCTCGTATTACTATTGACGAAAAGTTTAGGAATTCCAAAAAATTTAAATATATTTAGGATGTCCGAAAAATCATGATAGAGGCTGCCGGCATAACGCTGAGAGAGACAATAGAGGCGATACTGGTGATTTTCATAATGGCTGCCTACGTGGAAAGAACCGGAGAGGTGTGGAAGAAGCGGTTTATTTACGCTGGAGCTGTGGCAGCAGTAGTAATGAGCCTTGTTTTTGCAGCATTTCTGACTCTGGTGGGGATAAATCCTGAAAACGAGTTGATGGAAGGCATCATGTTTTTCATAGCTGGAATTCTTGTGGGTAGCTTGGTTGTGTGGATGTGGAGAAAATCAGGATTCATCAGGCAGGAGATTGAGGGGAAAATTGAGGCAGCATCAAACGGATTTGCGCTGGCATCCATAGCCTTTGTCATGGTATTCAGGGAGGGGATTGAAACGGTCATATTCCTTCAGGGCCTCCTTCTTGCAGGATCAAGTCCGGTTGAGAACTTTCTTGGCGGGTTATTTGGCATCCTGATGGCAGTAGTTTTCGGAGTCGTATTTTTGAGAGGTTCTGCAAAAATAAACCTGTCGAGGTTCTTCAAGGTCACCTCTGCAATCCTTGCCATTCTGGTGGTTAAGCTGATTGCAAATAGCTTCCATGAGTTCTTCGAATTAGGCCTGCTGCCATCCAGTGAAACTGCGCTGGAAGTGGTCGGATTTTTTGCGAGAAGTTCTACTGGTGCAGCGATTATCGCCTTAATGCTCGCTGCACTGATACTTATGGTCATTTATGACGTTGTCAGCGCTCCGGAACCTGATTTGTCGTCTTTAAAACCGGCAGAGAGGCGAAAAGTCAGATACGAGCTGATAAAGGAGAAGTACACCAAAATGGGTGTGGGGGCAGTTCTGCTGACAGTCGTTGCCATTGTGCTGGCCCCAACCATAACTGCCTCCGAAGTAGCAGTTCCCGAGCCAGTACCTGTTCAGCCGGAAAACGGTCTGATCAAAGTACCAGTTCCGGAAGAAGATGGGCTTTACAAGTTCAGCTTTGGTGACGCAAGGTTCATTGTAGCTGTTAAGGCAGGTAAGCCCTATGTGGCCCTTGACTGGTGCTATATCTGCCCTCCGAAAGGTTACGGATACAATGGAGAGGTTCTCATCTGTCTGAACTGCGAAACTCCGATAGAGGTGGAGACAGTTGGATACCCGGGGGGATGCAATCCCCGTGTCATAGACTTCAGTTATCAGGAGGGTCTTGTGGTAATTGACGCCAAAGAGCTTCTTGAAGCATGGGGTGAGTCTCCATGACATCTCTGATATCCTTTCTGTTCAGGGTGGTCATCAGATCCATGACTGTTCAGAAGTACCGCTTTGCTTCCCTTGTCCTTACGATAGTGGCTGCTTCAGCTCTTCTGGTGATACTGTCGACCCTCTACTTCAACGCGGAATCTCAGCTGGCTTTGGAACTCAGTGGGGTTCCGAATATGGTTGTCGAGCCTAAAAAGTCGATAGTAGCCGTCACGAGTCTCAATACCAGCGATGTTCTGGCGTTGAAGTCTAAAAATCACTTCTGGAGGAACAACATAGTAAACGCAGTTCCGGTGATGCTGGCCGAGGGGGAAATCGGTGAAAAAAGAGTTAAGGTTGCGGGAGTGTGGTTCCAGAAGAGACTCTCGATTGAGAACGAGAGCTACGTCTTTGGAATCCTGAGATTCAAGGGGTGGGGCTACACGGGAGATGAGCCAGATGAAGGATCGGTAATCATCGGAGCGAACGTCGGTGTTGCGGATGCCGGAGAGACGGTGAGATTGAGAATCGGTAACTCGGAAGGTGAATTCAGGGTGGCAGGAGTTCTGAAAACTGGATCCTTCTGGGACGACTACATTTTTGTTGAGCTTGAGACCCTCAGCAACCTGACCGGGAGAAGTGATGTGGATCAGATACTCGTCAGCGCGCTGATTAAGCCAAAGGATGAGCTTGCAGTCAGAGCAGAGCTTTATGGCATTGAATCTCTCTCAGCGGATGAGTTCGAGGCATGGTACTGCTCGCCCTACGCATCCACAATCGCATACACGATTAAGGAGGTGCTCCCCAATGCAGAAGTGAAGATACTGAGAAAGGTTACCGAGGTTCAGGAGGGGCTGATCAGGACATCATCTGCTGTATTCGCCGCCATGTTTGGATTGACGTTCGTTGCATCAATTACAGCAATCTTCAGTGCGGAGAAGATGTACGTGTCATCAAAGATGGGTGAGTTGGGAATCATGGCCGCCATAGGTGCATCCAGGCAAAAAATCCTGCTTCAGCTGATGATGGAAATCTCTGTGGCCTCTCTCATCTCGGCAGCTGTAACGTACTTCCTGAGCAGAGTGGTGGTGGAATACATAAGCTCATCAGTGTTCGGCGTTAGCTTCGAAGCAGATTCAACCCTCGTACTGGCATCTGCTGGAATTCCTTTTCTGATATCTATTGCAGCCCTTGTCCTGCTCAGAAGAGGTCTCGAAAGGAATGTTGTAGATATTCTGAGGTGGTGACATGCTGCTGAAAATCGTAGCCTCATCCATCCGGTTCAGGCTGAACCTCTACATTCCAATGCTGGTTGCGATCACCGTGTCCCTCTCCCTGATAGGTGCCGCTGAAATAGTGGGGAGTAGCTTTACCGAGATCGTCAACAGAGAGATGAGCAAGTACGGAGCGAATGTCATTCTGATTCCAGAAGAGGGAGTTGAAGTTGAAGAGGGCGTTGCAGTTTACGTTAAGAGTGTGAAGCTCGTAAATACTGACGTCAGCCTGGCAATTACGCACGTTCAGGAGCTCCTGAAAATGAACCCTGCCTGGATTGTCAGGGGAAACGGGAGCATACTTGTTGGAAGCAGTGTTGCGGAGCAGCTCGGCATTAACGAAGGAGACTTTATAGAGATAAGTGGATTTAGAGGACGTGTGGCAATTCTTGATACTGGAACGGAGTTTGATTCTTTCGTAATCGTAAACGGGAGCGTTGAAGAGCCTTCGATGGTTCTCATCAGAACCGAAAATCCAGAAAGATACAGAGGAATGAACGCAATCATACTAGAGGAAATGATCAGGACCAAGTACTCTTTCCTAGAAGGGATAAAGAAGCTCATGCTCTACATTTCGCTCATCTCAGCCGCATCCTCACTGGCGGCAGTGATAAATCTGGCGAGAATCGATGCAGGAAGCAGGAGAAGGGAGTTCGGCGTCTTTAAAGCCTTAGGAGCTCAGATTAGGACGATTGTGAAAGTTATTTTCGCCGAATTCGCGGCATTATCTTTAGCTTCCGGCATCATCGGCTTTACATCTTCTCTGGTACTCTCATGGGCTATTCTCACCTTCACGGCCGGCGTATCTCCTGCACCGAGTCTTAAGGCTCTGCTGTATGTGTTCGCGACTTCCCTTGCCGCTTTCAGCATTGCTTCTTTCATTTACGTGGTTGAGTCGAAAAAGCAGGATGTGATAGATGAGATAAGGGGTGAATGAAAAATGATCGAGGTAGACGGGGTTGTTAAGAAATACGGCAGCGTTGTGGCTCTGGACGGAGTATCCTTCAGCGTGGAGGAAGGGGAATGGGTGACCATAATGGGTCCTTCAGGAAGCGGGAAGACGACGCTGCTGAATCTGATAGCAGGACTTGACACTCCCACATCCGGGAGGATAGTCATCAAGGGCGAGGAAGTATCCAGCATGAGTCATGAGGAGAGGTCTAGGTTCAGGAGGGAGAACATAGGAATAGTTTTTCAGCAGTTTCACCTGATCCCGTATCTCACAGCCCTGGAAAACGTGATGCTCGCTCAGTACATCCACAGCATTCCTGACAGGGATGAGGCGATGATCGCTCTGAAGCTCGTAGGGCTGGAAGACAGAGCAGACCACCTGCCATCCCAGCTCAGCGGTGGGGAGCAGCAGAGGGTTGCCATAGCTAGGGCAATAATAAACGACCCCTCGGTTTTGCTGGCTGATGAGCCTACAGGCAACCTCGACGCTGAGAACGAAAGAATCGTGCTGGAGATATTCAGTAAATTGAAAGACGAGGGGAAAGCGCTGGTGGTGGTAACCCACAACCCCGAGGTTGCGGAATGGGGTGACAGAGTCATAAGAATCCATCATGGCAGGATCAGTCAGGAAGAGCTTGTCAGCTTCCAGAAGTAGGTAAATGACTCGTCCAGCCGTCAACTTAATTTTTGTAATTTAATATTTAAAATAAACAAAAATATGGAGTAAGTCAGATATATTTCCTCGGGTCTGTTATTTCTCCTTCCAGCGCTGAAGCTGCTGCCGTTGCCGGGGATGCCAGATAGATGTAGGCCTCGGGATTCCCCATTCTGCCCCTGAAATTCCTGTTCTGGGTCGAAAGGCAAACCTCGCCATCTGCCAGAATGCCCATGTGGATGCCGACGCACGGCCCGCATCCCGGTGGCAGAACGACGCCGCCGGCTTCAACGATTGTTTTGAGGTATCCTGCTTCCATGGCTTTGACGTATATCTCCCTGCTCCCCGGCCCAACCAGCAGACGGGTCTTGACCCTTTTACCCTTCAGAATCTTTGCAGCAATCTCTATATCGCTCAGCCTGCCGTT
>CAZHKD010000086.1:0-6987 GCA_964533255.1 uncultured archaeon
ACGGAACTCAGTTCGTTGCAGCTAAGAGCAGAGAGAAAGCCAGGCACAGGTTTAAAGAATTCCTGAAGGAGAATGGAGTTAAGCACATCGTTGCAAGAATAAACCACCCTCAAACCAACGGTAAGATCGAGAGATTCTTTGGTTTGATGGAGCAGAAGCTCCATCTGTTTGATTCCGTTGAGGAGTTCGTTAACTGGTACAATTACGTGAAGCCACATATGAGCCTGAATTTCGATGAGCTTGAAACACCATATCAGGCGTTTCTGAGAAAGTTGCCTGCTGAAAGGGTGTTTGAGTTTAGCGGGAGGTGGTTGTTTGAGGAGTGAAATTATTTCGGGATATCACACGAGAAAATATAAGCTAAAATGAATTTAAAGGTCCGCCTCGAAGTCCTCAACGGTGTAGGTGAATTCGGTAAAGCCCCTGTTCTTCAGAACCTCCTTTGCGAGAAGCCAGTAGACCAGAGCCAGAGCCTTTCTGCCCTTGTTGTTTGTGGGGATTACCAAATCTACATTTGCAATGCTGTTGTTGGAGTCGCAGAGAGCAACGACAGGTATGCCAACGTCCGTAGCCTCCTGAACAGCCTGGGCGTCAATGGCTGGATCGGTGACGAGAACCACGTCAGGCTCCCTGTAATCCCTCAGCACAGGGTTCGTCAGCGTTCCCGGGATGAAGCGCCCCACAACGTAATCCGCTCCGGTTGCTTTGGAGAACATCCTTGCCGGCTTCTGCCCGTACTGCCTGGCTGACACAACCAGCACATTGGACGGCTCGAACATCGCAAGAAACTTTCCTGCAATCTTCAGCCTCTCGTCAAGCAGCCTGATGTCCAGAACGTAAAGACCGTCTGGCCTCACTTTGTAGATGAACCTGGTCATGTCCCCCGTCTTCACCTGCGTGCCTATGTGAACTCCCGCTGCCAGATATTCATCAGGAGCTACAAGATATTCATAACCTTCTTCTGCCTCCCTCACCATTGCATCGCTTTCTCTCGCCATTCAAATCACCCTCAGCATTTTACAGCTTCTTACAGCCTCTTAATCTCAACCATCCTGGGATTGTCCAGATACTCCTCAATCCTGATAAGCTCATTCAGCTTTGCCGCTCTCTCGCCACCCACCACGCCTGTCTTTATTAATGTTGCGTTGAAGGCCACGCTGAGGTGGGCTATGGAATCGTCCTCGGTCTCACCGCTTCTGTGGGATACGACGATATCCCAGCCCTGCTTCTTCGCCAGCTTTACAGCATCGATTGTGTCGCTGAGCGTGCCAATCTGGTTTGGCTTTATCAAGACGGTGTTGGCAGCACCGATTTCTATACCCTTCTGAATTCTCTTTATGTTGGTGACGAAGAGGTCATCTCCGCAAACCATGCAGTCCACAGACCTTGTCAGCTCGGCAAAGCCCTCGAAGTCGTTCTCATGAAGGGGGTCTTCAACGTAAAGCAATTCATACCTGTCAACGAGCTCTGCTATGAAAGAAACCTGCTCGTCAGGAGAGAGCTTCCTCTCACCGTAAACGTAAAACTCACCATTCCAGAGCTCGGTTGCAGCAACGTCAATGCCAGTTCTCACCTTCACTCCTGTCTCGTCCTCCACCCTGGATATGGCAGAGCTGAGGATTTCAAAGGCCTCCTCGTCACTTATCTTCGCAGCCCAGGCCCCCTCATCGCCTTTAGCAGCAAATATGTTTCGCTTCCTGAACTCATCCTTTAAAGCTCTGTGAACCCTTGTATTGACAAACTGTGCCTCGAAAAAGCTTTCAGCTCCTACAGGGATTACCAGGAACTCCTGGATGTTTGTGGATCCCTCTGCATGAGCTCCGCCTCCAATAACGTTTCCCAGCGGATACGGGAGCTCATCTGCGAGAACACCGCCCAGATAGGCAAAAAGGGGAATTCCCAGCCAGTCGCTGGCTGCCTTCGCCACCGCCAGGCTTGCGGTAATGGCAAAGTTGCCCCCGATGCTTGAGAAGTTCTCCGTCCCGTCCTCTTCCCTCAGCGCCTCATCCACACTCTTCTGCTCAAAAATGCTGTAACCCGTCAGCGCCTTTGACACCCTCTCCTCGATCTCATCTATGCGGTAAACGTCAGCAGTCACTGCCTCTTCGCTGCCTGTGGAAGCCCCACTCGGAGCAATGGCGCTGCCATAAGCTTCCTCAGCAAAAACCTCACATTCAATTGTCTCTCTTCCCCTTGAATCGAATACGATTCTGTAAGAAACGTCCTCTATTATCAAATTACCACCTCAAATCCTGTTTCACATCAGAAGAGGTCATGCCTCTCAAGCCACACAAAACTGCTTCTCCTCCTCTTAACAGTTATCGGAATTACACCCTTTTCGAACTCCTCCCTTGCTATCTCAAGGGGGTCTTTTTTATCGGTTTCAATGAGAACGGGGGCACCCATAGCTATCTGCAATGCCCTCGCTCCGATTATCCTGGCTTTTTCAAATCTGGTATAGTCAAAGGGAAACGTCACCCTTTTCGCCTTCGCCGCCGTAATCATCACCTCTCTTCTGGAATGGGGCCGCCGAGATTTGAACTCGGGTCACCGGCTCCCGAAGCCGGGAGGATAACCAGGCTACCCTACGGCCCCTCTGAATCGGGCAAACTCATCAATCACAGACTTGTGGGACAGGAACATTCGTCTGCAGCAGTATCTTTCAATGCCAAGCTCGTCAAGTGCCTCTTTCGGCTTTTTGCCCTCTTTAAGCTTCGCCAGGTATTCCTCCCACTTATGGGCTATTACCGCCCCGCAGGAAAAGCAACGAACTGGGAACATGGGTTCACCTGTATGAGGTCTGCCTCCTCTTTCTCGCTCCTCTCCCACCCTGCTTCTTGGGCTCCTTTCTTCTTATGTCGTTGACGAGCAGGGTTCTGTCATACTCAAGGAAAGCTCTTTTCAGCTCAGCATCGTTGCTGAACTCCAGCAGCCCCCTTGCAATTGCTGTTCGAGCAGCTTCAGCCTGGCTCATGAAGCCCCCACCATTGACTACCACATCGATGTCAACCTTGTTTGCCAGCTCTTTGGCGATGATCAGGGGCTCCATGACAGTCATCCTGACCATTTCGGGCTGCAGAAGCTCCACGGGAATCTTGTTTATTCTTACCCTGCCAGCTCCTGGCCTGACAGTGGCTCTCGCCACCGCAGTCTTCCTCTTTCCGCTGGTTACAACGATCTTCACGCTCTCACCTCATTTAACTCATTTCATCTCATAACCCAGATACCTGCTGATTTCCCCAAGGGACACGTACTTCTCGGTCTTTGAAATTTTCGAAAGTAAAGCGTCGTCAACCGTAACGAACTCCCTGCCTTCAAGCTCTTTCGGAACGCTAACAAAAACTCTGAGCCTCCTGAAGGCTTCTCTCCCCCTTCTGCTCTTCCAGGGGAGCATCCCCCTGACGGTTCTCTTGAATATCTTCTCGGGATGTCTCGGGAAATACGGCCCCTTCTCCTTGCTTCCCCTGTCGTACTTCTCCTTGTACCTGGCGAAGACCATGTGTTTGTCGCCGGTCACAACAGCCTTTTCAGCGTTTACCACCACAATCTTTTCACCGTTAAGCAAACGCTTTGCGATTATGCTCGAAAGCCTTCCAAGAACGTGATTTTCTGCATCAATTACAACGAAGTCGTCACCAAGAGTTTTGATGACCCTCTCAACACTGACACTCATTAAAACCACCCCGATTAAACGATAATTCTGACGTTGCTTCCCTTCGGATTTTCTCTTAACAGCTCAAATATCGTCATGCATTTTCCACCGGAAGCTTCAATTTTTGATCTTGCCTTTTCAGAGAATGAAAGAGCTGCAACTGCCACTTTCTTATCCACTTCACCGCTTCCCAGAACCTTTCCCGGCACAAGTATCGTCTCGCCTTCTCTTGCATACCTCTGTATCTTTGAGAGATTCACCTCTGCATAGAGCCTCCTGGGCTTTGCAAGCCTCTCCGCAACGTCTTTCCATACAGCAGCATTGTTTCTAGCCCCTTCTTCCAGCAACCTGTCTATGAGAGCGGAAAGATTGGGATTGCTCTTCCTCCTCTGCAGCTTTCTCAACCTGCTCATGTATCCATGCCTCCCATCAACGTAATCTTTTAGCTTTGGCAACTATCGGGAAGGGTATTTAAAAGTATCTCTCCCCGGCTGACCTCTGAAAGGAGGCAGGATAACCTTTATCTGCCACCCTGTCTGAATCATGACGTGCTTCTTAAAAAGGTGATGGCCATATACATCCTCCTCTTCGCTGCCCGGGTAATGGGTTACCTAATTAGCGGTTTCCTTGTCATTCTGGCTGAAGCTCTCCACAGCCTTGTGGACATTGTAGTCCTTGTTGTTCTGCACTACGCATCAAAAATTTCGGAGAAGCCTGCAGACTACGGTCATCCGCTTGGCCATGGCCTTGCGAGAAACCTGAGCTCAATGGTGGCAGGAGTTGTTTTCATCACCGTCGTTTCCCTCGAGCTCTTCGTTGAAGGGTTCAGGAGGTTCCTCAACCCCTCTGAAGTTTACATGCCGGGCTTCGCCCTTTCAGTAATGATCGGCACAACCCTAATTTTACTTGGCGTTTACCTCTATTCAGGAAAATACAGGATGCCTGAGGAGGTTGCTGCAAGGTTTGAGCTGAAGAACGACGTGATTGCCGGAGCTGGAGGTTCAGCCGGTATAGCCCTTTCAACGCTTTATCCCTCTCTGGACGGGTTCCTCTCAATGATTATTGCCCTGATAATTGCATACAACGGTTTCATTCTCTTCCGAAGCAACGCAGAAGTGCTGCTGGGAATGAGCCCTGACGACTCCTTTTACAGAAAGGTCAGGGGTATTGTTGAGGGGTTCAGGGATGTGGAGAACGTCCACGACATCATAGCAACCTACATTGGTAAAGACAGCATCCATCTGGACATGCACATAGCTGTAAGGGGAGATATGACGGTCAGAGAGGCAGATGAGCTTACAGAGGAGATTACCAGAAAGCTTCGGAAGGAGATGCCGGAAATCGCCTATGCAATCATTCACGTCTGTTCAGTCGGAAGAAAGGACCTTAGAACTACCTACGACAGGATCATGGGGAGGATGGAGAGAAGATAGTGGCCTTCAGATTTTCTCAGGTGTGTGCTCGATTCCCACCGCATTCAGGAACCTTCGCTTCACAGCCTCCGTGACGAGCTTTGAGAGCATTTCTCTGTCCGATACATCTCCAAAGATGCCCAGGGGTATCTGGCCACCAGCAGCGTGAGCATGGCCACCAGCGCTCCCAACATCGCCAAAGGCCTTTTTGAGAACCTCGCCAATGTTAATCCTGACGTCCTTGTTTCTGGCAGATATGTAAACCATGTCCTTCAGAATTCCGAAGACTAGAACCGTCGATATTCCTTCCAGCTTGAGCAGAAAGTCGGCGGCCTGGGGTAAAGCGTCCCTGTCGTTTATGAAGCCTCCAAAGGAGATCACAAAAGAGGAGAAGACCTGTCTGTTCTTTATTGCAGTACCGAGAACGTCCAGCGTTTCCGTTGACAGAGCTGGCCCTTCCATCTTTTCGATCATTTCGTGGTCGACGAAGGGATACAGGAATGCTGCAGCGGTGAAGTCAGCAGTTCTGGTGTTCTTCCTGAATTCCTCAGTTTCGGTCTGTATTCCGAAGAATAAAGCCGTTGCCAGGGTTCTGCTTGGAACTATCTTCAAATCCTGGAGGTAGCCCGCAAGAATCGTCGCCGTAGCTCCAACATCCTCCCGCAAATCCACAAACTCCCCTTCCACGTTCTCTGCCGGATGGTGGTCGATGATTATGCTTGGTTTGATGGTTTCGGGAATTGAGTTGTTAACGCCAGGAGCAGATGAGTCAACCAGGGCGAATTTCCTGTATTCCTTCAGATCCACATCATCCGCTGGCAGTATGGAGATTTCAAGGAGGTTAACCATCGCCTTGTTCTGCTGGTGGGAGATCTCGCCGAAGTAGAGAATGTCGGCTTCAACGCCGTAGTGCCTGGCTATCTCCCTGAGGGCCATGGCAGAGGATATTGCGTCAGGATCGGGGTTGTCGTGTGTGAAGATGCCCAACTTACCGTTCTTAACAGTTTCGAGAACCTCCCTGAGCCTTTTAACCCGCCTTATTGACTCCATCCTTTTGAGAGCGCTGACCACAACGCTCTTCATTGCCTCATAGGGCGTTACAACATAATCTGCCCCCATCCTCTCCATTTCTTCCTTCGCCTTGATGTCGGAAGCTCTGACAACTATGAATATCCCGATGCTCCTTTTCCTGAGCTCTTCAACCGCAAAGGTGTTCACGTCATCGTCAGGGGTGAATATCAGAACTGCCGAAACTTTGGAATAGTCAATGCGATCGAAAAATGATTTGTCCTTTGCATCTCCCTCTACGGCCTCGATTCCCTGTTCAATGAGGATTTCCACCTTCTCCCTGTTGACGTCAACAGCCAGAACCTTTTTGTTTGTTCTGGACAGGTCTTTGATGACCGCTAAACCAAATCCACCACAGCCGATGACGATGTAGTCGTGCTGGTAATATTCGGAGGTCTCGGGCATTGCACTAAGAAAAACGTTATGGTGTATTTAAGGTAATCGCCTTCGGGGGGTTCAGTCTTGACAACTGTGAAGGAATTGAGGAAGGAAATACAAAAGAGGTATTATGAACTGGACAGAAGGTCAGGAGAGCTTTTTCTTCTGGCAGTATTATTCGAGGAAGTTGGAGAGCTTGCTGAGGCTGTAAGGAAAGGTGCCCGTGGTGCCATTGAAGAGGAACTTGCGGACGTTCTTTTCATGGTTCTGAGCCTGGCTAACCTCTTCGACGTGGAGCCTGAGAGGGTTCTCGTAGAGAAGTACATCGTGGGAAACCCCAGCGACAGGTGGGATTTGCCTGACGAGGGGTGAAGTCAAACTGCCCGGCCATCACCGGTTACCTTCTCCTGCCGAGCTTCCCGGGCTGAACTATTCCAAGGTTCCGGGCGCATTTCGGGCAGTAATAGCTTTTGATGC
>CAZHKD010000087.1:0-6979 GCA_964533255.1 uncultured archaeon
ACGCTGACCGTAGCTTTACCCTTCAACTGCGGGTTTCCGTCTGCTGAGATAACCGTGTCGCACTCGATTATTGCCTCTTCACCGTAATCCAGGCTCAGTGTTACAGTCTCTATGGGCTCAGCTTCCCTCAACCGCTCCTTTGTATAATCTGCCACCACTATTGGATGGCTCACGCAGCCAACAACAGCGGGAAAGCCCACGAAGGTCGAAATGGCTGCACCTCCAGCGGTTCCCTTTCCCAGAAAGCTTTTAGAGGTCAGATTGACGAAGACGTTGCCAAAAGTTCCTTCGATGGTCTTTTCATTAACGGTAACCCTCGCACGGAACTTTTTGGGGCTGCACGGAGTCTTCTCGCCTTTCATAAACCTCTCGGCGTCAACGTGAACTACTCTATCCCCGATTGTGGTCAGGATCGTGCTCCCAGCGGCCACATCGTTGAACGCCAGTCTTCCCGTCTCCTTTAACAGCAGGGCATCAGTTTCCACGACCTTCAGCTTCTCCGGAGTGAAATCCCGGGAAGTTATAATCTCGGGTGGAGTAATCAGCCATCCAGCATTGGTTGTGCCCGTGCCTATGCAGAGGAGCGGAGTTTCCGGCATGGCTGAGGCGGCATCGCTTGCGGTACCATCGCCGCCAAAAACGACGATGACATCAACTTTTCCATCCATTGCCTTCACAAGCTGCGTGGTGTCCTTACCGCTGTAACTGCGCTGGATTCTGACGGGCCTCGCCCTCACGTATCTCTCACCGAGCTCTTCCTCGCCTGCCAGAACAGCCTCGCCAAGCCTTTCAACAACGAGCCCTATGATTCTTTCAACTTCCCCATCCACACCCCTGCCGGCGAAGGGGTTCACAACGACGCCGAGCCTCATGCAGCCTTGGATTATCTACGACAGTCTTAAGTACATTGCTGTCAACTTCAGTTCATGAGGCATCCCGCGGTGGCAGGCTCCTTTTATCCCCGCAATCCGGAATCGCTGATTGCAATGCTGAAGGAGTACCTCTCACCAAATCCCGACCCCAGGCTCGTGGCATGCGTCTCCCCCCATGCGGGTTACATGTACTCCGGCAGGACTGCAGGGAAGGTGCTCTCGCTAACGCCGAAGGTAGATACGTACGTCATTCTCGGCCCCAATCACACGGGTTACGGCTCCCCAGTTGCGGTTGGTGTGGACTCCTGGATGACCCCTCTGGGCGTTGTGGAGGTTGACCAGGAGTTTGTTGATGCGATGCCAAAGATAACGGTGGTTACAGACGATACCGCTCACAGGTACGAGCACAGCCTTGAAGTTCAGATACCATTTCTGCAGTTTCTCCACGGAGACATAAAAATCGTCCCAATCTGCCTGGGATTGCAGGATCAGGAGACTGCCAAGGAGGTTTGCGATGAGATAATTAAGGCTGAGGAGGAGACCGGGAAGAGGATTGTGGTAATTTCATCAAGTGATATGCACCACTACCTGCCAGATGATGAGTGCAGGAGGCTGGATGGCGAAGTAATAGACGCCATCG
Source organism: uncultured archaeon (assembly GCA_964533255.1). Lineage (GTDB taxonomy): Archaea > Halobacteriota > Archaeoglobi > Archaeoglobales > Archaeoglobaceae > JdFR-37. The sequence continues at coordinate 1,513 of CAZHKD010000087.1, forward strand.
TCTCCATGGACATCTCCGCCTACTACAGAAAAATTTACGATATGCAGGCCAGCGTTTGCGGATACGGCACGATTGGAGTTGCAATGTACTATGCGAAGCACAGGAATGCCAGAGCAGAGCTGGTTGACTACTCAACAAGCGGTGATGTTGCGGACAGAAGCAGCGTCGTGGGGTATGCGGGCATTGCCTTCAGGATTTAAAATTTGTAAGAACTCTAACACTAAACCTGCCTCAGCTCAGCTCTCCTCTCTTCCAGATTCACAACAGCGTACCTGCCTGCAGACACGCTGCCGGGGTTCACAGCCAGGAATTCTCTTTCCTCAATTCCTCTTGCCTCGTGGATGTGCCCGCAGAGAATAACATCGAACTTCTCTGCGATTTCAGCAATTGCCTGGCTTCCAGCTCTATTTCCGGTGTAGGTGAAGTCAAGAATTCCTTTGGGCGGACAGTGGGTGACGAGAACGTTGTACTCTCCAAAGGTGAAGTTCGAGGCAATTTTTCCTATCTCATCCTCGCTGTACTCGCTTGGAGTGAAGAAGGGTGTGAAGTTGCTCCCTCCAATGCCGTGGAAGGTTATGCCGTCAAGCTCAATGCTTTTACCGTGGACGAAGTGAATGTCCGAATTCTGAAGGAGTGAAACCGCCTCAGGAGGATCGCAGTTGCCGTGAACGGCTACGCATGCGTAATCTGCCACAGCTTCAAGAAACTGGGGGATGTGATTTGGTGCGAAGTCCGTTATATCGCCGCAGACCACTATAACATCAAAATTCTCAGCGGAGATAATCCTTTCCAGCCTTCTAAAAGCAGAGTGAATGTCCGAGACCACCAAGGCCTTCATACGGAATTGCCTGTTATATAACGTAAACGTCGCCGTTTTTGGGAGCGTAAGCTTCTATGCCTACCTCCTCCCTCATCCACTCTGCAAAGGCTTCGGTCTCCTCGCCGTGGACAGCGAATGCAATTTCCGCACCTCTATCAGCCACCTTTCTGACAACCTCCTTGAGCTGCTCGTCGTCGCCATGGGCTGAAAAATCGTACTGCTCCACCTTCATCCTGAGCTTCACGAGCCTCGTTCCCAGATTTATCATGCCCTTCTCAAGGGCCATCTCTCCGTTGGTGCCCTCAACCTGATAGCCTGTCAGGATTATCTTGGACTTCTCATCGTTATACAGGCGGGAGATGTAGAATAAAGCTGGCCCGCCGTTCAGCATGCCTGCAGTTGTGACTATCGCTGCCGGCTCCTTCAGCACCTCCTCCCTCTTACCTCTTTCAACGGGAATAGCCTTCTTTATCGCTTTCCTCAGGTGTCTGGCGTTCTTCAGGTAGTCGGGGTAGTTGCTGAGAATCCTGCCAACTTCTCTCCCCATTCCGTCCACGTAGGCTGTTACTCCGTACTTCTCCAGAATCATAAGGACTTCCTGGGTTCTTCCAACAGCAAAGGCGGGGATGATCGCGTGGCCTCCCATGTCCAGGGTTTCGAGAACCGATTCGATGAAGGCCTTTTCAAGCTCCTTCCTGTCGGGGTGCTCCACACCGAAGTACGTGCTCTCCACAATCAGGATGTCGGTCTCGGGGTAAAAAGTATCGGCACCTTCAAGCAGATTGGTGTCCTCGAGCTTGATGTCTCCGGTGTAGAGGATGTTCACGTCCTTGCTCATGTGCACAGCGGCGCTTCCGGGAATGTGGCCGGCGTTGTAGAGGGTAACTTCCCAGCCTGCAGCATCAAAGGACTCCTCATAGTCAACTTCCTGGCTGTTGCTCTCGAACTGCCTGAACTCCCTCCTGCCGTAGGGCGGCACCTCCATTATGTTCATGGAGTCCTTCAGGAGGATGTGGGAGAGCTCCCTGGTTGGGGGAGTCATGTAAATGGTGGGGTCGCTGTCCATCAGGTTCGGAGCCACGCCAACGTGGTCGAGATGGCCGTGGCTGATGATGACGTGAGTCGGAAAAACACCGTTTATCGGGAATTCTGGAGGGTCAGACGGTTTCATTCCGTAATCTAACACAACAGAATCCACCATTATCGCAGATCTTCCTACTTCTCTGCAGCCTCCCAGGAAATTTATTACTGTCACTCCTGCTACCTTCGGGTGGGCAGAATATATAAATTTCGGTGAAGGTGTTTTGATGTTTTCTCATGGCTTTTACGGTTGTACTTTACCACGCCCGCTAATGCTGCTGCTTTAACTGAAGTAACTCATAAAAGCGAAAAAAAGCTGAAGGAAGAGCAGCGAGAGACCCAGCTTTTTTACAGAGATTTTTCCCGCCATAAAGGTGATGAACACCGTCAGACCGATCACGGGAAGGAAAAGCTGAATTGGTGAGAGCTGGTACATGGCCGTGCCCAGGATGATGAGGACTGCCAGCAACCGCCTTTTCCGGACAATGCTGAATCTCTTTCCGTCTTCAAAGATTATGCTGTCTGCAAGGAGTACGGAGTAGAGGGAAATCAGAATCAGGAGAATCCAGAGGTTGAGAAAGTTTCCGACGCTTTCACCCGACACGGCTGCGATAAGAGGAAACGGGAGGGTGAGAATCAGGGCTCCGAAGACTATGTAAGACCTTAACCTATCCCTGACAAGAAACTGAACCAGAAAAAGCAGCGCATAGGGCACCAGAATTAATAGAACCGCGTTGTTCTTTAGCGCTGCTCCCGTCACCGTCAGAGCAAAAAGGGCCGGAAACGTCAGCAATGGACTGGCAACACCGTCTCTCAAGAACCTGTGGAGGGGCTGAATTGAAAAAAGGAGCAGAACACTCAGGGCAACCCCGAAAGGATCAAAGTAATTCAGGATTCCCATGAGGGTTGAAGCCAGCCATATGCTCCAGGAACCGTGCATTGCAGGCAGGACGTTTTTCATGTTCGCCTCTTTACGGAATCTCCAATATCTGTTGTCCCTAATATTTCCGGTATAGCCGGGAGTACTTCTGGAAGAAGCCGTACAATTCTTCCACCTTAGTCACCTCTTTGCTTGCGATTGAGAAAATTCTCTTCCGTATCTCAACATCAGCGCTGCAGTTCAGCTTTTTCATCAGACTCGATGCAGCAATCTCGCCTCTTCTATCCCAGTCAGTCATAATCACCACTTTTTTTCCTGCAAGAGAATCCACGAGTTCGGCATCGCTCAGAACTGATGAAAGCAGAATCGTTCCGGTAATTCCCAGATTTCGCAGTGATTCGGCATCTCTCCTGCCCTCTACAACCACAACAGCCCCGTTCTCCGCTTCATGGATTAAATCTTCTATCGCCTTCCTTATCACCAGAAATTCATCTCTGCCGATCATTTTTGGACATCTCTCAGCTTTCCAAACTTTTCACGCCTTTCCAGCAGCTTTAGACTTATCCAGCTTCTCCAGCACCTCATCAACGCTTGCAGAATACACAATCACCTGCTTGTTGCTCGAAGTCGCCCCCCGGATTATCTCAACCTTTCTGCCGAACAGCTTTTCCATCTCTTTCACGATCTCCGAATTTGCCTTTCCCCTCGACGGAGGGCTCTTGACCCTCACGACGATGCTTTTCCTCCACTCATTGTAGCCTGCCGGGATTTCTGTGGATCTTGAGTTTGGGATGACCTCGATCGTTATGATAACTCCTCTGTCGGTTTGTTTTAATGCCCCTTTCATATTTCCCATCCCGTGCCCTCCATCTCCTCCATCTTGTTCATCCTTACAGTTTAAGCCAGCCTGCAGTCCGGCACCAACAAAAAAGGTTATAAAAAATAAAACCTTTCGCTCAACCATGAGTGAAATCATGGAAATGCTCGTTAGGAGAGGCTATTTGTGGCAGTCCTTCGAGATCTACGGTGGAATGGCTGGTTTCATCGATTACGGTCCTCTTGGTAACGGATTGCGCAGAAATCTTGAGGATCTCTGGAGGGAGTTCTTCGTCATAAACGAGCGGGCCGTCGAAATCGACACGCCCACAATAGGCATTGAGGAGGTTTTCATCGCCTCAGGTCACGCGACGAGCTTCACAGATGTTGCCATAGAGTGCAAGTCGTGCGGCAGAATCTTCAGGGCAGACCACTTCATCAAGGAGAAGCTGGATATTGAGGTCGATCCCACCATTGAGGCCGTAAAGGAGGTCATCCAGGAATACGAGCTGAGGTGCGAGTGCGAGGGTGAGTTTAAGGAGCCTGAGCACATCAACCTGATGTTTGAGACAAAAATTGGGCCGGGCAGGGGCAAGAAAGGCTATCTCCGCCCCGAAACGGCTCAGGGCATATTCATCCCCTTCAAGAGGCTCTCAGACTACTTTAGGGATAAGCTCCCCTTCGGGGTTACGCAGATAGGCAGAGCCTACAGAAACGAGATAAGCCCGAGACAGGGCGTTATAAGGCTGAGGGAGTTCAATCAGGCCGAGCTGGAGTACTTTGTTGATCCAAGAGATAAAACCCACCCGAACTTCGATGAGGTGGCTGATGATGTGGTAACGCTCGTCGACAAATTCGACAGGGAGCACAGGGTTACGCTGAGAGAGGCTGTTGAGAAGGGCATAATTGCCCACGAGCTCCTCGCTTACTTCGTTGGCAAAACCAGGCGCTTCCTGCTGAAAGCTGGCCTGCGTGACGACAAGCTCAGGTTCAGGCAGCACAAGGATGACGAGAGAGCCCACTACGCTGTGGACTGCTGGGATGCTGAAGCGCTGACCAGCTACGGCTGGGTTGAGATAGTGGGCATAGCAGACAGGAGCGACTACGATTTGAGCAGGCATGCCCAGTTCAGCGGAGAAGAGCTCAGCGTTTTCATACCCTACAAGGAGCCCGTCAAGGTGAGGAAGAGGAAGGTTATACCGCTCATGGAGAAGCTGGGGCCTGCTTTCAAGGATAAAGCAAAGAAGATTGCCGAAATGCTGGAGAAGCTGGAGGATGCAGGAGACTACGTGGAGCTTGAGGTCGATGGAGAGAAGGTTAGGGTTTCCAGCGATTACTACGAGGTCAGAGAGGTTGAGGAGGAGGTGCACGGCGAGAAAGTCATTCCCCACGTCATCGAGCCATCCTTCGGCCTTGACAGAATCACCTACTCCATCCTGGAGCACGCCTACGATAAAGACGTTGTAGATGGCGAGGAGAGAAGGGTTCTGAGGCTGAAGAGGTGGATGGCTCCGGTGCAGGTTGCGGTTCTTCCGCTGCTTTCAAGGGAGGAGTTCGAGAAGGTTGCCCTCGAGATAACAGACGAGCTGAAGAAGGCGGGAATCTTCACCGAATACGATGACTCTGGCAGTATAGGCAGAAGGTACAGGAGGTACGACGAGATAGGCACGCCCTTCTGCGTAACCATCGACCACCAGACCCTTGAAGATGGAAGCGTCACCATCAGGGACAGGGACACCACGAAGCAGATCAGGGTTAAAAGGGAGCATCTGACATCCACCCTTAAGGAGTTGCTTAACTCTGAAAAGGACATTGAAGAGTTCGGGGAGGTATTCAGAGCGAACTCCTCTTAAATTTTTCCCGTAAATTTT
>CAZHKD010000088.1:0-2579 GCA_964533255.1 uncultured archaeon
CTGAAGGAGCTGGATGAACTTCTGGCCAACCATCCCCGTGGCTCCCAGAACTGCCACCTTGTACTTCATGAAGCGGAAGAAGCAAGGGGTGTATAAAAATGTTTTAGAATGGTTCTACAAGATAGATGGCGGCGGAGATGATTGAGAGTAGAGACAAGTATAAAAAGACGCCGGTAAAGTCGAAGAACTGCAGCATGAGTCCAGCAAACCCATTCCCGGCAACTGTGGAGACGCCAAACACGAAGTGATAGGCACCCATGCCGAATCCCTGAGAAGCTGACATTTCTGAGGCAAGGGCTCTCTGCAGCGCATCGCTGAGGGCCATGAAAAGGCCGAAGAGGAGGAAGGCTGCAGTGATCGCTGGCAGAAGATCAGAAAGCATGAAGAAGGCTGAAATAGCGAGGCAGAGGTAGCCGGCAGCAAGAACTCTGGTTTTTCCGACCCTGTCACCCAGCTTCCCGGCAGGAAATGCGAAGGTGGCGTATGTGATGTTGTAGGCCAGGTAGAGGAGGAGGGCAAACAACAATCCGTAGTCAGAGGCTTTGAGGATGAAAAACATGTAGCTCACGTTTGCCATGCCAAAAATCACCGTGAAAACGAGAAATTTCCGCATTCTGAAGCCAAGAGTTAGCTTTTTAACTGCTTTTCCGGTCTCGACGACGAAAAGAAGTGGGATTACGGAAAGAAACCCGATGACTGCTGCCACAAGTATGACCTGCCTGAACTGAAGCCCCAGGTAGGTCATGGTTATGGCCAGAATCGTTCCTGCAATCGCTCCGGCGGTATCCATGGCCCTGTGCAGCCCGAAAGCCCCGCCTCTACTCTCAACAGCCTCACCAATCAGAGCGTCTCTGGGAGCCGTCCTTATACCCTTACCTGTCCTGTCCAGGGCAGTGAATAACGTGGCGTCAACGGCTCCTGAGGAATAAGACAGGCCGAGCTTTGAGAACTGGGAAATGAGGTAGCCGGCAAAAACCAGAGGTTTTCTTCTTCCTGATATGTCTGAAATCGCTCCTGAAAGGGCCTTGACGATGTTGGAGAAACCGTCTATTATCCCTCCTATCAGACCAATTCCCACTGAAGACACAGCCAGAGATTTGAGGAAGAACGGGAGTACAGGAAGAATTATTTCGCTGCTCAGGTCGTTCAGGAAGCTTACAGCTCCAAGCAGCTTTACATTTCTCCAGCCACCCTGCTTCCCCACATTTCCCATATTTTGCTCCTCAGAAAAAGAGTAAAAAGTTTTTCTGGAAGACGATTGTTGATCGGTGACGGCAGCAACACTATCCTTAACTTTTTTAAGCCAGTTACCAACCAGGCATGGGTGGTTGTATGCAATACGAGAAGGTCAAGCCTCCAGAGAATGGTGAGAAAATCCGATATGAAGATGGGAAGCTCATCGTCCCCGATAATCCCGTAATTCCCTATTTCGAGGGTGACGGGATCGGTAAAGACGTTGTTCCTGCTGCCCTGAAGGTTCTCGATGCTGCTGCTGAGAAAATCGGCAAGGAGGTCGTCTGGTTCAGAGTGTATGCTGGAGAGGACGCCTATAAGCTTTACGGCGATTATCTGCCGGCAGACACCCTCAACGCCATCAGGGAGTTCAGAGTTGCCCTGAAGGGGCCTCTGACAACTCCCGTAGGTGGAGGGTTCAGAAGCCTGAACGTCACCATCCGCCAGGTTCTGGACCTCTACGCAAACGTGAGGCCGGTCTACTACCTCGATGGCCTGCCGAGCCCTCTTAAAAAACCCGAGCTGGTTGATCTCGTTATATTCAGGGAGAACACCGAAGATGTCTACGCCGGCATTGAGTGGCAGAGGGGGAGCAGCGAAGCTTTGAAGCTGATAAAGTTCCTGGCCGACGAGTTCGGAGTTCAAATCAGAGAGGATTCCGGAATAGGAATCAAGCCCATAAGCGAGTTTGCCACGAAAAGGCTTGTCAGGATGGCCATTCAGTATGCTATCGACAACGGAAGGGAGAGCGTTACGCTGGTTCACAAGGGTAACATAATGAAGTACACCGAAGGAGCCTTCAGGGACTGGGGGTATGAAGTAGCGAGGGACGAGTTTGGAGATGTTACCATAACCGAGGACGAGCTCTGGAATAACTACGGCGGGGAGGTTCCCAAGGGGAAAGTTGTGATCAAGGATCGCATCGCCGACAACATGTTCCAGCAGCTGCTTACGAGAACCGCAGAATACGATGTGCTGGCCATGCCGAACCTCAACGGAGATTACATGAGCGACGCAGCAGCGGCGATGGTTGGCGGGCTTGGGATTGCACCGGGAAGCAACATAGGCGACGGAATGGGAGTTTTCGAGCCCGTCCATGGGTCCGCTCCCAAGTATGCCGGGCAGAACAAGGTCAATCCGACGGCAGAAATCCTGACGGGTGCTCTGATGTTCGAGTACCTGGGCTGGAGGGAGGCGAGTGAGATGATCAAGAAGGCGGTTGAGATGACCATAAAGAGCGGGATTGTCACGTACGACATACACCGCCACATGGGCGGGAAGCTTGTGGGGACTAAAGAATTCGCCCAGGCGGTGGTTGAGAACCTCCAGACCCTGTAGGGTGGTTT
>CAZHKD010000088.1:2679-6973 GCA_964533255.1 uncultured archaeon
AGGGTGGTTTCATGAAGATCGCTCTGCTGGGCGGCACCGGACACATAGGTGCTGGCCTGGCGTTTCGTCTCAAGCTTGCCGGCTACGACGTTATCGTTGGCTCAAGAAGGCTGGAGAAAGCCGTCAGGAAGGCGGAGGAGTACAACAGAATCGTTGAGGCCAGAGGCGGAAAGGCAGACATCGAAGGAATGGAGAACGGCGAGGCAGCAAGGCATGCGGACGTTGCCATCCTCACCATCCCGTGGGATAAGGCTTTTGTTACTGCTGAGAGCCTCAGGGATGAGCTTAAGGGTAAAACAGTGGTGTCTCCTGTCGTCCCAATGCAAAAAGAGAACGGCAGGTTCGTTTACGCTCCACCCCCCGAAGGCTCTGCAGCGGAAAGAATAGCGTCAATCGTCGATGCAAGAGTTGTGGCTGCCTTCAACAACATTCCCGCTGCCAAGTTCGCCGATCCCGATGCGCAATTCCAGTGGGATGTTGCCGTTTGCGGCGATGATGCCGGGGCGAAAAGGACTGTCATGGATATCGTCAACAGCATTGACGGGCTGAGGGCGCTGGATGCAGGCCCTCTGAGCGCTGCCAGAACTGTGGAGGCGCTGACACCGCTACTCATAAATCTCGCTCTGAAAAACGGGATGAAAGATTTAGGAGTGAGGTTTGTTTAGCCAGCTCAAATTTCCCCTCTTTTTACCAGCCCGGCATCCATCAGACCTTCGTGGATGGCCGTGGCCACGAGAGCTCCCTTGCATCCGAGCTCTTTCAGCCTCTCAAGCTCTTCAAGGGAAGCGATTCCTCCTGCTGCAATTACCGGGTTGGACGACAGCTCCAGAACCTTCTCCGTCAGCCTGAAATCGTGCCTGAGGCTTCCCACGCTGTCGATGGACAGCACTATGACGCCTTCGAGTCTGTGTGAATTCAGGGTTTCCAGAACGTCAAATTCACCAAATTCACCTGCTTTACTGCCTAAAAGCCTCCCACCTCTGAAGTCGAGGCTCACGTAAACTCCATCTGTGATTTCATCCACCGGATACGTTTCAGTCCCCAGAACGGGCTTGAAGGGTAAACCTTCTATCTCCTCCCTTTTTCTGAACCCGCAGTCTGCCATAAGCTCCTCCACCATCCCAGATAGCCTGCCAATCAGCTCCAGGTTGTCTCCCCGGCCCTCTATCCTGTCAAGGTCTGCAACGTAAAGGAACCTCGGCCTCAGCTGTTCTACAACTTCCAGCGGGTTGCTGGACGCAACCGCAACGCTTCTCTGGCTGATGGGATAGTACTTTTCCCTCTCCCCGCTTTTCCCCCTGACAGCAACTCCATCCTTCAAATCCATGACGAAATAAACCCTCATAGCCGCATCAACGCCTCCCTGCCTGTCATGCCCTCCTTAACACCCAGCTCTCTCGCCTTCTCAGATACCTCTTTCACTTCGGCCTCCAGCATGTCGTCAAAGGATGTGACGCCCTTCACGATGGCAATGGCGTCGCCCACGTTATTAGCTGCATCGAGGCTGAAGTATCCGCATCCAAGATAGCCTTTTTCGCCTTTAATCAGGAGGAGCGGTGCTCCCAGCTCGATTCTCACACCCAGAAACGCTCTGCCACCAATTTCAAGCTGCTGGATCAGGACCTGGCTGATGACTTTGTTTGAAAATTCAGATACCCCAGATACCATATCCGAAACAAAAACAACATCAATAAATACCCCACGCTTCAAGCAGCTTTGGTGAAGTCACATATGAAGGTACTTGTCAGCCCCATGAATATGGAAGAGGCCATCGAGTCGTTGAGAGGTGGAGCAGACATAATAGACGTCAAAAATCCCAGAGAGGGCTCCCTAGGTGCGAACTTCCCATGGGTGATTAAGAGCATCGCATCCATTGTGAAGAAAAGCGGGAAAGAAGTAAGCGCCACCCTGGGGGACCTTGACTTCAAGCCCGGAACTGCAAGCCTGGCAGCCCTCGGAGCGGCAGCGAGCGGAGCTGACTACATAAAGGTGGGTCTCTACGGCGTCAGAAACTCTGACGAGGCTGTCGAAATGCTTTCAGGGGTTGTGAGGGCTGTTAAGGACTACGATTCAAGTAAGAAGGTTGTTGCTGCAGCCTACGCAGATTTCAGGCGTGTTGGAAGCGTCTCTCCCCTTGATTTGCCTGAGGCTGGAGAGAAAGCCAGAGCTGACGGGATAATGGTTGACACCGCCATAAAAGACGGCTCAACCCTTTTCGACCACATGTCCATGGACGAAATCGCCGCTTTTGTCTCTGCCGCCCATGAAAGGGGCCTTTTCGTGGCGCTGGCAGGCAGCCTCACCTGGGAGCACATTCCCGTGCTGAAGGAGCTTGAGCCTGACATCATCGGAGTCCGAACAATGGTGTGCGAGAGCGGCAGGAACTCGAAAATAAGGAGCGAACTTGTCGGAAAACTCATGCAGGCAGTGAGATAGAGCACATTTCCCTCAGGAGCTCCTCACCCTCCCTCGTGCCCTTCGCAATCAGCAGGTCACCATTCTTAATTACTGTCCGGGCTCCCGGCTTTGTGATCCACCTGTTGCCCCTCTTTATGGCCACGATGTGCATCCCCGTGTTGGTCTCCACCTTTGCTTCGCCAAGAGTTTTGCCGTCCAGGTTGCACATCTCAGAAACCTCTACAACGGTTATGATCTCGTCACTCTCAGCCATGGCCTTCTTGAAGATGGGATGAACCTCCATTTTCTTGACGACGATCTCCGCAATCTCCTTGGCCGCATCAGCTATCAGCTCGCTGGAGTTTGCCAGGTCAAGCAGGGCGATGAGGGGCTTCAGGTTCTCGTATCCCATGAAGTGGCGGCTGCTCTTGAGCACGAACTGCTGGAGGTCGAACTTCATGTCGTCTATCCTGCTCTCCAGATAGTGTACCTCCTGGGCGATTTCCTCGTTGTAGTAGAGCAGGGAGGAATAGCTGAGGTCGACCGAGAGCTCCGAGAGGTTCTTCATGTCTATCAGGATGTCAACGGCCCTGTCGAGGTCTTCAATTGACAGCTCCTCCTCTCCCTCAACCGTGATTTTCTCTCCGGTAACGTGCTCGAAGAACGCTGGAACGGCTGTTATATCGCCCCTGGCAAACAGAATGTCCCCCTTCAGAATCTTGGTTTCTCTGTCGGGGTTGAAAATCCAGTCAAAGCCCCTCTTTATGGCTATGACCCTCATACCCGTCTTCGTGTGGAGCTTTGACTCGCCGAGGGTCCTGTCCGCTATCTCCGAAGTTTCGGGAACCCTCAGCCTCACGATGGTCTCCTCACTCTTCGTCAGGATTGCCCTTATCATGTCCCTGGGCAGCTTGAAGTCCTTCATGACGAGCGCAGCTATGTCCCCTGCGGCGCTGGATATTTTCTGGGCCGCATCGGCGATCAGCAGTATGCTTGAAACGAGCTCCGCCTCCTCAACCCTTCTTGCAGCAAGAATTGACACGATCCTGATCTGCCTTACCAGCTCGCTGACCCTCTCCTCAAGGTCAAGAACTTCCTCGGCTATATCTTCGTTGTCATAGAGAATCGCCGAGTAAGCGAGGTCCACCATCAACTCAGTTGTATCTTTTATCTCAACCAGAAGGTCTTTAACCGTTCGAGCCATTTCGCTTCAACTCTTTTATTGACAGAAGCAATATATAAGGCTTCTGACCGCCTGTGCTGCTTTCACACCCGGCGTTATTTCCGGCATAACGTGACGAAATTTCTCACGATTTCCAGACCTCTTTTCCCGCTCTTCTCGGGATGGAACTGAACTCCGAAGAAGTTATCGTTCTGCACTGCAGACGGGAAGGTGAGGCCGTAGTCTGTCCTGCCAATAACGTACTCGTCGTCCGTCCTGAGATAGTAGGAGTGAACGAAGTAGAAGTAATCCCTCTCAAATCCATCCAGAAGCTCGTTGTCTCTGGCAACCTCCACAACGTTCCAGCCCATGTGGGGGATTTTGCCCACGCTGTCAGGAAACCTGACAACCCTGCCCTTGACAACACCCAGGCCCTCGTGCAAGCCACCTTCCTCGCTGATTTCCGCCATAAGCTGCATGCCAAGGCATATGCCGAGAACCGGCACTTCTGCTTCCACAATTACATCCTTCACGCTCTCAAGATTTTTTATGGCCGGAGCGAAAGCTCCAACTCCCGGCAGGATTATGCCACTCGATTCCCTGAGCTCGGAGGCGTCGAGGGTTACGTTTACCCTGCCTCCAGCCTTCTCAACGGCCTTGCTTATGCTCTTCAGGTTCCCCACACCGTAGTTAACTATGGAAATCACGTGTCCTGGTTTCTGCTGAAATTAAAAA
>CAZHKD010000089.1:0-6927 GCA_964533255.1 uncultured archaeon
GAAATCGTTCGTTATTTAGCAGGCAAGAAAGAACAAATACTGACTAAGGAGGACATCAAAGAATATCTAACCCTCGCTTTAATTTCAATCGTCTTAATCGTAATAGCGGCGTTTGTAGAAGCTTACATAACTCCAAGAGTGGCGGAATACTTTTTAAAGTAGAAAATGAAGAATTGGACATGAAACAACAGCTTATTAAGATGAGATTTCCTGTAATAGTGGAAACAGACGAAGATGGCTATTACATAGTAAGCTGCCCGCTGTTCAAGGGATGCCACAGTTACGGAAAAAACCTTAGAGGAGGCTTTGGAAAACATAAGGGAAGTTATAGAGATTTGTTTGGAGGAAGAGGGACTGGACGAGAGCCTGAGGTTCGTGGGTTACAGAGAGGTGGAAGTAGAGTATGCAGTTACCGCTAATAAAGGCGAAAGAACCGCTTAAATTCCTCGAATGGTTGGGATTCAAACCGGTAAGAACGAAAGGTTCTCACATTAGGTTAAAAATCGGAAGACAGTAGAGTTACGACAGTTCCGATACACGGAAATAAGGAAATTCCAAGAGAGTTACTGAAGAAAATAATCAGAGATCATGAAATGAGGATGAATTTGCCATTGAGGTGGTGTTTGGTGGACATGTACAAGAGGTAAACAAAAAATCAAGGAGGTTTAAACTGTGAAGTGTATGAGCTGGCGCAGTAACCTAATTATCTCAGCCGGAGTCGGAGTGGTCGTTAACTTCATCTACTCTGTTTTTGTGCCATACCTGATAAGTGTCCCCGAACAGTATTACCAATCGTATCGGGGGTGGACGTTCTTCATGGGCTTTTCAACGGTAGCGTACTTCTTTGTCTTGAGCATATATTTTTTGAAGAAGCGAGAAAAAGGCGAAGAGTCCAGAATACACTATATTTTGGCGGTGATTTTTGCCTTAATAGCTGTATTTGGTTTTCCTGCATTGATCATCCTCTACGAGAAAATAGAAGGCGTAATTTTGAGCGACCTGGAGTTCATGGCGATGGGCGGAGTGTTGATGGTGTCGCTTTTACCTATCGCCATAGTTTCGACACACTATAGTTTTAGATTGGCCGCGGAAAATTCCCTGAATAATTGAAGTTGCGGCAACCAGTGGGTAGGTGTTGTCAGCATAATCATTTCAGCAATTATGTGAGGTACGGAAGATCCCAGAGCTGGTAATGCCACCTAAGTGAAATGCCGTCTCCGAACGGGCAATCAACCGCAAAACTTGTAAAATTTTTAATGTCTGCTTCACCCGTGAATTCGCAGGTTGACTGGGAATGTCTGATCAAAACCATGGAGAATGAGGCAGTATCCAGAAATGCCCCAGTTTTCACCCTCAAGAAATTCCTCAAAACACCATTTCAGATTCTGGTTTTTGCCATCCTGAGTTCCAGAACAAGGGATGAACAGACAGTCGAAGTCACCAAAAGGCTTTTTCAGCGGGTAAGCTCTCCAGAAGATTTGCTGAAAATGGACGTGTTGGAACTTGAAGAGATTCTGAGAGGCGTAGGCTTTTACAGGGTTAAGGCAAGGACGCTGAAATCCATGGCGGAGAAGCTGGTTGAGGAGTTCAACTCTGAGGTGCCACGCAGCTTTGACGACCTCATAAAGCTACCGGGAGTGGGAAGAAAGGTCGCCAACATAATACTGGCCGACGCCTTTAATGAGGCTGCGATAGGTGTTGATACTCACGTTCACAGAATTTCCAACAGGCTTGGTATTATCTCGACAAAAAAGCCAGAGGAGACTGAGGAGGAGCTAAGGAAAATCGTACCCATTAATCTCTGGAGCAGTGTAAACAAGGCCTTTGTGGGATTCGGTCAGACTGTGTGCAGGCCTCAAAAGCCTTTATGCGACCAATGCCCCCTGGAAAAGCTCTGTCCGAAAATAGGTGTCAGGAGATGAGCCGGGCTATTTCCCCAGCAACACTTATCACGCTTACCTGCCTCTCCACCGTATCTGTGGCAATCACTTCCTGTATTCCTGAGGAGAACAGCCTGTTCAATGCATGGCCTGCAAGCACTGCATGGACGCATGCCGCCCGAACCCTGGAAGCTCCGCAGCTCTCCAGCATCTTAGCAGCTTCAATAACAGTTGAGCCCGTGGATATGATGTCGTCAACAATAACTACCTCTTTTCCAGACACGTCCACCTCTTTTGGGCTTATTTCAACCTTATCCGCATCTACTCTTCTTTTTTCCATATAGTCGAAGGAGCATCCTGCCGCCTTTGCCGCAACTTTCACCCTCTCATAGCTGCCCTCATCTGGAGATACCATCACAACATCCCTGCCAGCGAAGTGCTTGCCCACTAAGGGCATGGCATCTATCTCGACCAGCTTTTTAAAGTGGGAAGCAGCCTCTCTGCTGTGCAGATTGACCGAAATCACTTTGTCTGCGTAGGTCTCGATTAGCTTGGCAACGGCCCTTATCGATACGGCTTCACCCTCCTTGAATGCCCTGTCCTGTCTGGCATAGCCCATGTATGGGATTACGGCAGTAATCTCTGTGTTGGAGGCAGCATCCAGCATCAGAAGGAGGTACACAAGGTCGTCACTGGAGTTTATGCTCTGAACTATAACTGTTTCATCTTCAAGCCCATCAATCCTCACGTAAAGCTCTCCATCAGGAAACCGCCTGAAAGTTGCATTGAGGAGCTGGACGTTCAGGAGGTTCGCAACTCTCCTGGCGAGGAGGGGTGATGAGGGGCCTGCAACAACCTTCATACAGACGCCTGGGAAAGCCTGAAAATAAAGGTTGTGTTACGTTAGAAGGTTTGACTGATTTGACCGTTACGTCTTTATTTTTGGAACAGTCAAGGTGCATAGGACTTAGTTCTCTTTTTCAATCCTGTCCCGTTTTCTCACCTCCTGCTTTCGCCATCTGTAAGAGGCGTTACCACCTAAAAATCCCGGACGTCATCCAAAACATATAATACCTTCTGCCCAATTTGGATTATGGACTTGGAAGGCTACGCAAGGAGGCTGCTCGAAGCGAAAAGCGAGGATGAGGTTCTCAGGTTGCTATCCGAAAGAATTGCAGAGATAAAAAGTGTTGACCCCCTCAGGGCAGAAAAAATAGCCAGAGCGGTTATTGAGGAGGTGAAGAACGCTTATTCAAAAACCAGCTTCATTCTTGATTATTACCGCAGCGGCGTCAGCATGGGGGCTTTCGGTGTTGGAAGTAGAGGAAGAGGGGACTTTTACGTCCACTCCAAGATAGCCGAAATAGCTTCTGTGGTGCCATCGGAGGTGTCGTCAAAAGACCTCGATGACGCAGGCGTGGTCAGGGCTGGAAGCGTTTACATCAGCATCGCAGTTGACGGCATCCATTCCCGCTTAAGCGAGTTTCCATTCATAGCCGGTTTTCACGTTACAAGAGCAGCCATGAGGGACGTTTACGTCATGGGTGCAAAGCCTGTTGCGGTCTTTTCCGACATCCACGTTGCCGATGATGGAGACGTCTCCAAAATCTTCGACCACATAGCCGGCATAACTGCGGTCTGCCAGCTCACCAACGTACCGCTGGTTGCCGGAAGCACCCTCAGGATCGGCGGGGACATGGTTATTGGCGAGAGGATGACCGGATGCGTGGGCTGTGTTGGCGTCAGCGATCACATCACTCCAAGGAGGGACGTGAAGCCGGGAGACGTCATCCTTCTGACGGAGGGCGCCGGTGGCGGGACGGTTGTTACAGCAGCCATATACTACGGCAGGCACGAGCTGGTGGAGGAAACGCTGAACATAGACTTTTTGAGGGCGTGCAATGCAATCTTCGAAGCAAATCTGGTTCCGAAGATACACGCCATGAGCGACGTCACCAATGGGGGAATAAGAGGAGATGCGGAGGAAATCTCAAGGGTTTCCGGCTGCTCTCTTGTCTTCGATTTTGAGAAAGTGAGGAACGCTGTAAATCCAAAGATTCTGAAAATGCTTGAGGATCTTGAGATAGACTTCATGGGCGTGTCTATCGACTCTCTCATGGTCATCTGCCCACCTGAAGTTGCAGATGATGTCAGGGCTGCTGTTGGAAAGGCAGGTGTGAGAATTGAGGAAGTCGGCTGGGTTGAGGAAAGCAGTAACTCTGAGCCAGGAGCCTATGTGGTGGAAAATCGTTGCAAAAAGCCCATAAAACCCAGATTTAGAGAGGCTGCCTACACACCCATAAAGAAGCTGGTTGGTGAAGAAACTCCAACTGATTTTGAGGAGATGCGGAAAAAGATTGATGAGGCTGTAAAGAGGGCCTGGGAGAAGAGGGAAAGGGTTGTGAAAATGATTATGGAACGGCTAAGTTATCAGTAGCTTTTTATAGGTTGTATCTCCAGAACTCCAACCCTCCCGAACATCATACACTCCTCAATTCTACATAATCTGTTGAGTTTCTCCAGTTGAATCGTCGCTTCAAATCACAAATTATTTATGAAAATTCGTGAAGGAGCGGGCATGAAGGAAGTGGTCGTTGTTGGAGGCGTCAGAACCCCTGTTGGGAGGTTTGGAGGCTCTCTGAAGGACGTTCATGCTTATGAGCTTGGTGCCATAGCCATTAAAGGATTGCTGAAAAAGCTCGGGATAAAGCCGGTAAGGAGCTCTGAAGACCTTGAATTCTATCCGTCAAAGCTCCCAAAGGGCGAAATAGCCCTCGAGAAAGACCATTACGACTACGAAGGAGAAATTGAGCTGAAGATCGACGAGGTCGTGATGGGTAACGTCATTCAGGCTGCTCAAGGACAGAATCCAGCCAGGCAGGCGTCGATTTTTGCCGGAGTGCCCAAGGAAACCCCAGCGTTCACCCTGAACAAGGTGTGCGGTAGCGGGCTTAAAGCAATTGCTGAGGCTGCTTCAAGCGTGATTGCGGGGCAGAGCACCGCTGTTATTGCTGGAGGCATGGAGAACATGAGCAATGCTCCGTATGCGCTGAAGAAGGCGAGGTGGGGCTACAGGATGTTCAATGACGAGATTGTGGACATCATGGTCTACGACGGCCTCTGGGAGAAGTTCTACGGCTACCACATGGGCATCACTGCTGAAAACATCGCGGAGCTCTACGGAATCAGCCGGGAAGAGCAGGACATGCTGGCTTACGAGAGCCACATGAGGGCTGTCAGGGCGATAGACGAGGGTAAGTTCAAAGAGGAGATAGTTCCGGTTGAGGTGAAGCAGAAGAAGGGCGTCACCGTTGTTGACACGGACGAGCACCCCCGCAGGGACACGAGCCTCGAAAAGCTCGCAAAGCTCCCGCCGGTGTTCAAGGAGGGTGGGACGGTGACAGCGGGCAACGCAAGCGGAATCAACGATGGTGCCGCTGCTCTACTCCTGATGGAAAGAAAGGCTGCCGAAGATGCTGGATTAGAACCAAAACTCAAAATCCTCAGCTACGCCTCAGCAGGAATTGACCCGGCTTACATGGGCCTCGGCCCGATTCCAGCCATAAGGAAAGCGTTGAAGGGGGCTGGGCTCAGCCTTGACGACGTCGACGTCATAGAGCTCAACGAAGCCTTCGCCGCCCAGGCTCTCGGAGTCATCAAGGAGCTTGAGCTTGATACAGACAGGGTTAACGTGAACGGCAGCGGAATCAGCCTGGGTCATCCGATAGGGGCGACAGGAGCCAGGATAACCGTAACGCTGCTGCACGAGATGGAGAGGAGAAAAGCGGATTACGGCATGGCGAGTCTCTGCATTGGAGGAGGCATGGGCATAGCTATGGTTTTTGAGAGGCTTTGATTTCCGTTTTATTTTTTGACCTTGCTGCCCATCAATTTTCCCGCCCACCCGGCCCTCCGCCGTCCCGAAGCTTCATAAGGTGGATTTTTCAGGTCACTAACTTTTTATCCTCATTCTCCAACTAACATCATGCTCAGATACGACGAACCGGTGTTCCGACCGCCGAGTGAGGCGAGAAGCCTGATAATCCAGGCAACAATAGGTTGCTCCCACAACCGCTGCACCTTCTGCGGTAGCTACAGGATGAAGAAGTTCAGAGAGAAGAGCGTTGATGACATCAGGAGGGACATGCTCATTGCGAGACGAATTTTTGGTGAGGTGAAGAGAATTTTTCTTGCAGACGGGAATGCATTCACGATGGATTCGGAAAAGCTGCTGGAAGTGGTAAGAGCTGCCAGAGAAATATTCCCCGGGCTTGAGAGAATCTCAGCCTACGCCTGTCCTGCGGACATCCTGAATAAGTCTCCGCGGGAAATCAGAATGCTGGCGGAATCCGGCCTGAATCTCCTCTACATGGGTGTTGAGACCGGCCACGAAGGGCTGCTTAAGGAGATAAGGAAGGGCGTTGACTCCAGGCAGATGGTGGAAGCTGGCAGGAAGGCCATCGAGAACGGGATGAAGCTTTCCGTTACGGTTATAACCGGGCTCGGCGGAAAGGAGCTGTCTTACGAGCACGCCAAGGAAACGGCAGGGCTTCTTAATCGGATGAGGCCACACTTTACCGCAGCGCTGACGCTCATTCTGGTTCCGGGAACGCCGCTCCACAGAAGGTATGGGAGAGGCGAATTCCACCCGCTGAACCCCCTTGAAACGCTCCAGGAGCTGAGGTGGATGGTGGAGGACTTGGATTACCCAACTGTCTTCAGATGCAACCACGCCTCAAATTACCTGCCCCTGAAGGGAAATCTGCCGGAGGATAAGGAAAAGCTTCTCTCAACTCTTGATTACGGCATGTTACATCCGGAGCTTCTCAGGCCCGAGTTTCTCAGGGGTCTTTAACCTGCTGACAGCGAAATGATTCAACCCCTGACACCCAGCAGCCTCCTGCCAATCAGCCACTTTTCAATCTCCTTCGTGCCCTCGTATATCTCCAGAGCACCCTGGGCAGCGGAGATAAAAACCGCCTTTTCTGCTCTTCGGTGCCATGAATCAAAAGGGTCTCAGACCCTATAGCTGTTCCAAGTGCGGCAA
>CAZHKD010000090.1:0-6865 GCA_964533255.1 uncultured archaeon
AGGTTGATGAACTCCTCCCTGAGCTTCAGAGCGTGGTAGAACTCCCTTTCCTTCTCCCTTATCAGAATGGATGTGGCGATTTCCGGCGAGACAGGGAAGTAGGTGCGGGGCTTCTGGCTGGAGAAGTAAACCATGCCCCTCTTGCTCATCTCCTCCAGCAGGTCGTAAACCCGCTGTCTTGTAAGGCCGACATCCTTCGCAATCTGGCTCACCGTAACGCCCGGCTTTCGAAGGAGATAGATGTAGAGGTTCACCTCTGGCTTTGCAAGCCCCAGGTTCTCCAGGATCTCGGCAATTCTTTCGGGAACTTTCATCATGATTGAGAATTATTAAAAATTATCTCCTTACTTAAACTTTTCTCTGAAGCCTGTTAATCTGTTCAAACTCAATTTAAATGTCGTTTTCAAAAACAAGTAAAACAAATAATTTGACAAAGGTATATCAACGATTTTTCATTACCGAATTCCGGTGATAAAATGTCGGGCCATCAGGTTCCGAAGGACATGAGGGAGTTTGTAGAAATATGCGAGAAGGAGGGCGAGCTCAGGAGGATTAAGGCTGAGGTTGACTGGAACCTTGAACTCTCACACATTGCCAAGCTCAACGAGGAGCGGAGCGGGCCTGCTCTTCTCTTCGAGAACGTGAAGGGTCACAGGACTTCTGTGCTGACAAGCGCTTACACGAAAACATCGAGGGTGGCGATTGCTCTGGGAATGAAGAGAAGTGCGGGAATCATGGACATCGCAAGGGAGTGGATGGAGAGGGTGACGAAAGGTGGGCTGATAGAGCCGAAAAAGGTGGGGGACGGGCCCGTGCTGGAGAACAGAATGGAAGGGGACGACGTCAACCTCTCCGCATTCCCCGTTCCAAAATTCTACCCCCAGGACGGCGGGAGGTACTTCGGAACGACGGCCTACCTGGTCACAAGAGACCCCGAAACTGACTTCGTCAACTGCGGTGTCTACAGAATGCAGATTCTCGACGACAAGAGCCTGGGCTTGCAGCTTCTCAAGGGGAAGGATGCCGAGGTGATGCTGAACAGGTATCGCGAGATAGGCGAGCCAATGCCGGCAGCAGCGGTCATTGGCGGGCCCCCGCTGGGCTTTCTGGTGGGCAGCACCTTAGTCCCCTACGGGACAAGCGAGTACGAGGTCATGGGAGCTCTGCAGGGAGAGCCTGTGGAGGTCATAGAGAGCGATTTGACAGGATTGCCAATTCCTGCAAGTGCGGAGATCGTTGCAGAAGGCTACGTTGACCCAAATCCTGAGAACTTCAGGCCTGAAGGCCCCTTTGGGGAGTACACCGGCTATTACTCCGGCAAGGCCCAGGAGGAGTTTCCGAAGCCCTGGCTGAGGGTGGAGAGAGTTCTTTACAGAAATGACCCCATATTCTGGTCAACAACCGTCGGAAGGCCGGTAACGGACACCCACATGGTGCAGTCAATAAACAGAACGGCCGAGCTCTGGACGCAATTGCAACGCATGGGTGTTCCAGGCATCCAGTCGGTCTACATACCTCCTGAGAGCACAGGAAGGTTCTGGGCAGTTATTTCCATCAGGCAGATGTATCCCGGGCACGGCAGGCATGCCGGACTGGCAGCTTTCGCCACAGTCCTTGGGAACTACGGGATGAAGGGCGTTATTGTGGTTGATGAGGACATCAGGGCTGATGATCTGCCGAGGGTCTGGTGGGCCCTGTCAACCAGATACAACCCTGTCGAGGACACGGAAATCATAAAGAAGGGCCGCTCAACACCCCTCGACCCGTCTCTGCCAGCCCACACAGACTACTACGACCACAGGCTGCTGGTCTCGAGAATACTCATGGACGCAACGACACCCTACGAGTGGCAGAGGAAGCCGACCGTCATAGAGCTGGATAAAGAGGTTCTGGAGAAGATAAGGGAGAGGTGGGAGGAGTTTGGACTGGACTTCTCCATCTGATGACTGAAACAGTTCAGGTGAGAAGATGAAGGTCAGATGGGTGGGCTTCGACTTCGGCCAGTGCATCATGGATTCGAGAAACAGGAAGGTGGAGTACTGGATGGCTGCAGTCTTTATTGATGAAGAGAAGGAAAGAGCTGGGATTATCGACGAGAAGGTGAGACTTTACAGGGAGCTGATTGGGAAGTATGGGGACTTCAGAAGGCTGCACGAGAAAGGGAGGCACGAGGTGGAGGAAGAGGTTCTGGAAAAAAATCCGTGCCTGATCAGGAAATATTACGAGGTAGAGCAGAAGCTTCTGACGCCGGCCGATGGAGTTTACGAAGCTCTCAGGCACCTCAAGTCCAGAGGGTACAGAATAGACGTGGTTTCGGACATGGCGGCACTCAACACCATCGTAGGCTTCCTGAACAACTACAACCTCAGGAGCTTCTTCACCAACATATATTCCCCCGCAGGAGTCGTCAGAGAGGACGGCCGGATTGATGACAGCTTTAAAGGAGTTTCCAAAGAGGACGGCAGCATCTTTGAAAGACTGAGGGAAGAGCTTGAGGGGCAGGGCATACCCGTTTCAAAGGCAGTAATCATCGGTGACCACCCCGTTAAGGACATCGAAATGGCCAGAAAGTACGGCTTCTTGACGATTCACTACGCAGCCAAAGAGAAACCATCGGAAATTGCCGACCACGTGATAACGAACTTCAGGCAGCTTATCGACATCTTGTGACAGCCTCGCAGGAATCTGCATGTTTCCGGCACGAATCCCGGCATTAATCTTCGCCGGTTACAAAATCTAATAAATCACCGCTGGAAACATAATTAATGATAAAAGGTGATGGAATGATTGACAGGGGTGAGGAACTTAAGCTTGACATTCCCGAAGCCTTCAATTTTGCCGAAGCCATAGTGGATGGCAGCGCAGAGAAGTTTGGAAATAAGACTGCCGTAATCTGCGTGGGCAGCGAAAAAATGGGGATTCAGGAGGAGAGCATAACCTTCGAGGAGCTGAGGAAGGAGACCAACAGGGCGGCAAATTTGCTCGCAGAACATGGCATTTCCCATGACGACAGGGTTCTCCTGGTTCTGCCCGACTCAATTGAATTTTACATCGCCTTTTACGGCGCGATAAAGCTGGGAGCCATACCCGTTCCCGTTAACACGTACCTCGGCATGGAGGATTACCGCTACTTCCTTGAGGACTCCAGAGCGAAATTTGCCATCGTCGGGGAAAATTTCATTGACCGCTTCCCCGCAACTTCAAGGTTTTTGAAGGGCTATCTTGTAGCAAAAGAGTTCAGGGAAAGGCTTTCAGATTACCCTCAGGAATTTGACGCCGTAAGGCTCAGCAAAGACGCGATGGCCTTCTGGCTCTACAGCTCCGGGACGACGGGAAAGCCCAAAGGCGTCGTCCACCTGCATCACGATCTGCTTTACGTTGCCGAAGGATATCACAAGAGGGTTTTGGGGATCAGCGACAGGGATGTGTGCTATTCCGTCAGCAAGCTATTCTTTGCCTTCGGTCTCAACGGTGCTGGGTGCGGGACAATTTACTGCGGTGCCACAACCGTCGTCGACCCTGAGAGGGTGGAGCCAGAAAGGTCGGTGGAGATAATGGAGAAATACGGTGTTACTGTCCTTTATACAGTTCCAAACTTTTACAGCAGGCTCGTCAAGCTTCAAAAAGCTTACGACGGTCTCAGGCTTGCGGTGAGCGCGGGAGAGCCGCTTCCTGCCGGAATCTGGAGGAGGTTCAGAGAAAGGTTTGGAGCTGAGATCGTAGAGCACATAGGCTCAACGGAGGTTTGTGGCGCTTTCATCGGAAGCTATCCGGGAAAAGTGAGGCCGGGATACACCGGTGTTGCACTGCCAGGATGGGAGATAAGGCTACTCGACGAGGAGGGCAACGACGTTCCCGACGGAAAACCCGGCAGGGTCTACATAAAGGGGGAGTCGGTCTCTCCTTTCTACTGGGAAAAGCATGAGGAAACCAAGAAGACGTTTCTGGGGGAGTGGTACTGCACCGGAGACGTTATGGTCAGGGAAGGCGGGTATTACAGGTACGTTGGCAGGACGGACGACCTGATAAAGACCAGGGGGCTGTGGGTATCGCCGATAAAAATCGAGTCTGTGATGGCAAGGCATCCTGCCGTGATTGAATGCGCAGTTGTTCAGGGCTTCAGTGATGAGGGGATAGAAGTGGTTTCAGCCTACGTGAACATCGGCGATTACGACAGGGAGACCTTTATTAAGGAAGTGAAAAAGATGATGAGGCAGGAGGGTTTGAAGGGCTATGAGATTCCCGAGAAATGGGTTTTCGTGGAAGAGCTCCCCAAAACGGCAACGGGGAAGATTCAGAGGTACAAGCTGAGGGAGAGGGAAAGGATGGGGGTTGCATGAGACTGGTTGTTGCCTTAACCGGAGCCTCAGGCCAGATTTACGGGATAAGGATGCTTGAGGTGCTCAGCGAAACGGATGTGGAGGTGCATCTCGTCATTTCGCCGGCAGCGGAGAAGAACATCGAGATTGAAACGGATTACAGCGTTGAGGACGTGAAGATGCTTGCAGACTACGTTTATGATTACGCCGATGTTGGGGCAGCCATAGCCAGCGGCTCCTTCAAGCACGACGGCATGGCAATCGTCCCCTGTTCAATTAAGACTGCCTCGAGCATCGCCTACAGCATAGCATCAAATCTGATAGTGAGGGCAGCAGACGTGACGCTCAAGGAGAAGAGGAGGCTCGTTCTTGCGGTAAGGGAGACTCCCCTCCACCTGGGACACCTCTCAACACTTATGCGGCTTGCAGAGATTGGAGCTGTGATATTCCCGCCTGTGCCGGCCTTCTACAGCAGGCCGAAGAGCGTTGATGATATAGTGAACCACACCGTGGGCAGGATTCTGGATTTCTTTGACGTTGAGCACAGCCTCTACACGCCCTGGGAGGGTGAGAAGAGGGAGAGCACGTCAGAAAGCTTTTCCAGAATGTAGGTGCAGCCTGCTTTCTTGAGTTGCTGGATGCTGTTCTCTCCCTGAAGCACTGCCACGTCAATTCCTGCCTTTTTCGCCGCTTTTACATCTGCGACGCTGTCGCCAACGAAGAGGGTTTCGTGGCCTTCGGCTCCCATAGCATTCATGGCCTTCCTCAACCCCTCTGCATCCGGCTTCAGCAGCCTTACGTCATCTCTCGAGACCGTATGTGAAAAGTAATTTAGATTAAATTTCTCAAGGGCTGATTGAAGGGCTCTGATTCCAACGTTCGACACGAGGGCAAGCTGAACGCCTGAGCTGCTTAGGGCCCGGAGGACATACCCTGAATCCTCATGGGGTCTCCAATTCTCGAGGGCTGAAGCATCGTATGCGTCGTAAACTTCGTCTATCAGCCCAATTGAGTCGGGGAAGTGCAGCGACACGAAGTTGTAGAGCTCAGCGTAATTCTGGATATTTTCAGGCACAGCTATGCCCGCATCCTCCAGCACCTCCTTTGCTTCACGAACCGCCTTTGGAATATCCCACTCGAAGCTCACAAGCGTCCCCTCAAAGTCGAAGATGGCGAAGCCGTATTTGCGGGTCATGCTACCATCTTCGTGCTCACCGTTCCCTCTCCCTTCTGGCAAGCATAGCTTTGAGCTCTGGACAGCCCGATATCGGGTCTGCCGGCCTCCTCGACGTCAGCAAGTTAGCGTTTGCATCGCTCCAGCCGTGGGGTATGTTGATGACTCCCGGAACGATTGCGTCGGTTACCTTCGCCCTTATCTCTATGCTACCCCTCTCTGTCCTGACAGTGACGACCTCGCCATCCTTTATGCCGAACCTCTCCGCCGTCTCGGGATGAATTTCGACGTACGCCTCTGGTTGAAGCTTCAGCATCCTCTCCACGTTCCTGAGCTGGGAGTGGGTGAAGTAGAGGTTTCTGGCTCCCGTTGTGAGTATCAGCGGATACTCCTCGGCTTTATCGCTGTACGGCGTCTCGCTGGGCTCCTTTGGTGTGGGCACGGCATCGTAACCCTTCTCAGCTAAGCTATCTGAGTAAAGCTCCACCTTTCCGCTTGGCGTCCTGAAGCCCCTCTTCCTGTATTCTCCGTACCTCACCTCCCCCGTCCAGACGCCAGATGGGTGCTTCTCAATCAGATCATCCAGCGTGTACCCTGTGGGTTCGAGAACGTAGTTCAGCACCTCTTCAACACTTTTCCAGGGGAAGTATTCCCTGTAGCCCATCTTCCTGGCGAGCTCCAGCCAGAATTCAGCGTCGCTCTTCGCCTCTCCCGGCGGCTCAATCGCTTTCTTCCTGAGCATCATGTAGGGGATGCCGAAGATGACGCTGTAGTAGTCCACCAGCTCGAGCCTCTCCAGGAATGATGCAGCGGGCAGGAAGAGGTCAGCGTGCTTTGCGGTTTCTGTCATGAACATGTCCATGACTGCCAGAAACTCCACTTTCTTGAGAACTTCCAGCATCTTCGCCGACTCAGGCCAGGTCAGAAGGGGATTGGAGCCGGCAATAAAGAGGGATTTTATGGGATACGGTTTTCCATCCAGAACAGCGTCGTAGAGGTACATCCCCTGTCCCTCGCCAAGGTGGGTCTCCCAGACCTGGTAGAAGAAGGGGTGCTGTTCTATGCCAAGCGGCAAATCTTTCAGCAGCTGGTGCAGGCGGAGGTTCCTTGTGTGAACCCTCGCAGCCCTGACGAAGCCGCCCCTGACGTCTATGTTCCCCGTCAGAGCGTGAAGGATTGCGACGCTTCTGGCGTTCTGGACTCCCGTGGGAACCTGGTCTAAGGCGTTTACGCCCTGAACGATGCATCCTGGCTTCACGGTTGCGAAGGTTCTGGCAATTTCTTTGATTGTTTCCACGTCAACCCAGGTTTTTTCGGCGATTTCATCCAAGCTGAAGGCAGAAACGTGCTCTTTCAGCTTATCGAAGCCGTG
>CAZHKD010000091.1:0-6795 GCA_964533255.1 uncultured archaeon
GTGAACTCCTTCTCCTTCTCCACCCTGCCAGCAGGCACCTCGACGATGTCGGCATTGCCCAGATCGTATTTCTTGGACGCCTTCTCGCTCCTGCCCACCTTCGCAATCCTGCCCGTTTCCTTGTCGATTACTATTACGTCGCCAACCTCAATCCCCTGATACATGAACTGGAGTGCCAGCCTGCCGCTCACGCTGAACGTCCGCTTATCGTCTTTCGTTGCAAGAGTTAGCGTCGCAGACTCCGGAATTTTCTGGGTGGGGTTGTAGGGGTTAGGCACCATGTTGTAGTCCAGGCCGACAACTTCGCCTTCCAGCACCGTGCGGGTCTCCTTGATTCTGACACCTATGGCCTTCCTCATCGTCTGAATTAGCGCTTCGGTCTTCTTCATCTCGCTGCTGTAGAACTCGCTTGCGGCAACGTGGACGAAGGGAATGTCTCTGCCAAGCTCCTTGCTTATGGCAACTGCAATCGCCGTTTTACCGGTTCCGGGTGGGCCGGCTATAAGTATGCCCCTTCCAGCCATCTTACCGCCCTTGATGAGCCTCACTATGACTCCTGCAGCCTCTCTGGCCTTCTTCTGACCAACGAGCCCTTCAGCCACATCTTTAGCCTTCAGGTTCTCGTCTAATCCAAGACCGCGAATGTGAGAGTGTGCCCCTATCCGCTCGAATTTTGCTGCAATCTCTCTTATGTCGCTTACCATCCCCACCACCGGTTAGCAGTGGTAATGTGTTTCTATATAAACTTTGAGGATTTGGATTTGGTAAGACTCAGGTAAGAACCGGGCTTTACAGTTAAAATGGCGAAAGTGAAGATGTCATCAAAGGGGCAGATTGTCATACTCAATGAGACTGGAGAACATCCTAGCCCTAATAACTATCAATAACTGCCAATAATCTCCCCTGAAGGTCTTCTGAGAAAGAATCCCAGAAATAAAGCGATTCCAGCCATGATGGCCGCCAGCAGAAACGCCCTGTCGTAACCTCCCAGAACGTCAAAGATGATTGAACCGCTGAGGGGGCCGAGGATAGCTGCCACTGCAACCGCGGTAAATATCAACCCGTAATTTGCCCCCAGATTCGCCTTTCCGAAATATTCAGCGATTATTGCGGGGAAGAGAGATAGATTTGCCCCGTACATTATACCTGCGAAAGCGATGAGGATGAAAAGGGCAGTATTCCCAGAATAGGGGATGAGAAACATGAAGACTGCCTGAGATGCGAAAACCAGAAGCATGGTCTTCTCTATTCCGAATTTTCTCGAAAGCAGGTATATGCCGGGTCTCCCGAATGCATTGCTGACTCCAAAAACGCTAGACGTCAGAGCTGCCAGATACGGACTTACTCCCCTCAGCTCAGCATAGGCAGCTATGTGGCTGAGAACTATGAAGCCAATGGAGATCATCAGGCAGAAGTTCGTCCAGAGGATGTAGAACTGCCTGGTTTTGATTATGTCTCTCGGGCCCATTTCTATGCTCGAAGTTTCCCTCTTACTCTCAGCAACACCAACACTGTACTTCTCCGGATTTCTCAGGATAAAGGAGGGCAGAACGGTCAACAGCAAAAGAAGAAAGCCTATGTAGAGAAACGCCCCGCCAATTCCAACGTGGTCAATTAAATACCTCTCCAGCGGGGCGAAGATTAAAGCGCTCATCCCAAACCCCATGACAACGATGCCGACAGCAAACTCCTGTTTCTCCGGGAACCATTTCACTGCAACCGGACTGCTTACTGAATATGCGAGGCCACAGCCTGTCCCGGTGATCAGCCCGTAAGTGGCATAAAGCCACAGCGGTGACGGGATTGAGTCAATCAGAGAAGCGAGGATGAAACCAGTTCCAACTAGCACTCCACCAACCACTGCCACCTTTCTCGGCCCATACCTGTCCTGCAGGTGTCCAGCTAAGGGCATTACGAGGGCAAATGTGATGTAATAGACCGTGAAAACGAGGGTTACATCAGTGGCGTTCCAGTTGAATTCAAGCATCAGGGGACGAACAAAAACGCTCCAAGAAGTTATTATTCCCAGACCCAGCATCATGGTAAATCCGGCGAGAAGGACAACATAGCGATTCATTAGATATATGCGGACTAAAAAAATAGATAAATATTTCTGCAAAATTTACATGAGCCGGGTGTTAAAGTTCTTTCATCTGCCAGCATTTATAACCACCATACCGCAACGGCCACTACCACCAATCTGCCATTAAAAAGGCTACCGCAATTCTTAAATTACTCCAGAAACTCACCGAATCTTGCAGCACCACCAAGACCTCGCCAGTCCATCTCACCATCCTGCCGCCGTAGCTCAGCTGGTCGGAGCGGGTGACTTGTAATCACCAGGTCGCGGGTTCGAATCCCGCCGGCGGCTCTCTTTAAATTTTGATTTGTTTAGCTTTGATTAAACTTCAGGTTTTGGCCCATGTTCTCGCCATACTGCCGCTCATCCGGACTTCACAAGCTCTTCCTCTATCTTTGCACATATATCCTGGGCCCCCTCGTTTACGGGGATGATTTCTATATCCTCAGCCCCGCCAGCACCTATGCCAAGTTCAGAAGCTCTTGCAATCTGCTCCTGCTGGAAGATGCTGCCCTCTGAGACCTCTCTGGTGGTTCCGTATATCCTTAAAACCGCAACACCGGCAGCGTCTATGGCGACCCTGTCGCTGCTGGCCATGAGTATGCCAGGTTCTATCAGCTCCCCGGTCTCGGGCCCGCCTTTTGAAAATCCTTTAATCGCGTCCAGAATGACGAACTCTGGCTGGTAAGATGTGTTGATCTCCGCTATCATCTTTCTCATGTGCCTTGAGGTGTGAAGCTCGGCCATGTAGTTGTAGCCATCGATGGGATCGAACTTTGCCACCATACCGACGCTGTTTTTCAGAGATAGCGTGAAATGCCCGCCGAACCTGTGGGTTTTCAGGCAGCAGGTCTGCACAACTGCATCGGCTTCCCTGAAAACCTTTGGGAAGAGGTAACCCCTTTTCCAGTGGCTCCCGTCTGGATTTTCCCTGATCCAATCTCCTGCCCTGAGCTCGTCAAGAACAACCACATCAAAACCTTTTTCGGCGGCAAGTTTCAGCACACCCATCTTCTCAAGCACCGTCCTTGTGTCACCCATCCCGCTCCTCTCAGCCAGGATTACGTTAGCATTATACTCTTTCAGAACGCCCACAATTGAAGCGAGGGTGTCAACGTGAGTTGAGGCCGGAAAAGGATCGGCGCTGTTGTAGTTGGCCTTTATGGCCACTTTTTTATCCTCAAGTTTGTTGACGTCAAAGTTCTCCAGCAACTCCTTTATTCCCGTCTTTCTGTCATGAGTTTTTATCACATAAACGGCGGATTTCACAGACTGAGTCACGGGCTTTTTCTCCACAGCTCCCTCGATCTTCCCTATTTCATCTTCAGGATATTCTTCTTTCGGATACAGACAACCAGAGAGGGCGAGAGACATAAGTGCAGCAGAATGTTTAAGGAACTCCCTTCTCTTTACCATATAGGTGATTGTTCAACCAACTTTAAATTTTATCGGATTGCCAGCCCCAAGGACTCGCCACCGAGCCTTGCCAGTCTGCCGAACCCTAAGCCGCCACTGCACAGAGCCTATGCAAAAATAAAAGCGGAAGTGTTAAAGCAGCGAGAATCTACCACAGAGCATGATTGTTGAAGTGAGGGGAAGAAAAATAAACTTCAGAGAAGGAAGAATGAGCTCTGAGGTCAAAAATCTGATCTACATACACGGCTCAGGAGGAAGTGGAGAGATATGGAGGCGCCAGCTTGACAGCGTTGGTGGTTACGCCATAGACTTGCCCGGCCACGGTGAGAGCGACGACTTTGAGATAAACAGCGTTGAGGATTATGCAGACGTGGTTGCCGAAGCTGTAGGAGCCGTTAAGGCACTGGAGTCGGAAGAGGGAGTTGAAAAAGCTGTTTTTGCTGGCCACTCACTTGGTGGCGCAATTGCCCAGATGCTGTATTTCAGGCATCCCGAGCTCGTTGAAAAGCTGATACTCGTAGGCACGGGTGCAAGGCTGAGAGTCCATCCAAAGATTCTCAACGGCCTCAAGGAGGAGTTCGAGGCAACTGCAGACATGCTGGTAGAATGGATGTTCTCAAAGAAATTTGAGAGCGGGAAGGTGAGGCAGGAGGTCAGGGATGAGATTATCAGGTGCGGAAACAAGATTACGCTGAGAGACTTCCTTTGCTGCGATAACTTCGACCTTCTGGAGGATTACAAGGCTGGCAGAATAAAGGTGGAGGTGCCAGTACTTCTCATTGTCGGCACAGACGACATCATGACGCCTCCCAAGTATTCGGAGTTCTTCAGACAGGTGATACCCGACTCCAGAATGGTAGTGGTGGAAGGAGCGGGGCACATGATCATGGTGGAGAAGCCCAGAGAAGTCAGCGATGCCATCAGGGAGTTCCTGGAGTGATTTTCGATTTTTTATTTTCTACTTTTCTAACTTAACCGTTCTGTTAAATTCTTGCTTCGAATGAGATGGCAGAAGTGTTGAACGTGTATAGGGCAAGATGATGCCCTGACGAGCTATTTTCTCTCGCCCACCCGGCCCCTCCACCATCCCGCCACTTCATTTTGTGGACTAACACGATTTTGGACCTGTGTTTGGGCATGCAGCATGAAACTCTGGGACAGGTGATGGGCAGCATAGTTTAATTTTTACAATTTTAGTATTAAGTCAGACCGGCAAGGGTCAAAATTAATAAGGGCTCCCGGCCAAGTGAAGCCATGAAGTTCCTGGCCATATCCGACACCCACGACAACATATACGCCATAAGGGATCTGATTGAGGATGTGAAAAAGGAGAGGGTGGATTTCATAGTACATGCGGGGGATGTGATTTCTCCTTTCGCCATCAGGGAGCTGGGAGGGCTTGAGAGGATAGCAGAGAAGATCTACATTGCCTTCGGCAATAACGACGGAGACAGGGGCAAGCTCGTGGAGATCGCCCTTACCAAAGGGTGGATAATCGGAGATGTCGTCGCATTCCCCGGTGGATGCGCGTATCACGGCACAAATCCCGACGTTCTAAAGTTGCTAACAAGGCAATACCAGCTTGTGGTAACAGGACACACCCACAAAAAAGGTGTGGAAAAGGGTGACGCTCTCGTCATAAACCCGGGAGAGGTGTGCGGGTATTTGAGCGGAGTCAGGAGCTATGCCATAGCAGACGATGGGGACGTGAGCATTATTGAGTTCTAGGCTGATTTGATTTGACTCCTTACTTTATTTTAATTTTCAACTTCCCTTCTCTCTCAAGTTGCCCGATGTAGTGCAGGAAATCGGTTACAGTCATGTTCATGGCTTTAGCCGCCTCACTTATAGTCATGCTGCTGTTGACGATGGCCCTCATAGAATTCCCGTTGGGCCTTGATTTTTTAAGTCTGAAGTGCTGGCAGATTTCCGCCATCCCGCCGCAACTGGAAAAATACTCACAGAAAATACATGACATTTGATCAGATGTGTGGAGAAATTAAAATAAACCTTTTGGTTGGTTGGCAGACAATGAACGGAAGGATCGTTGTTGCCGTGCTAACCCTCGTCGCAATCGTCTTTACGGTTTCTTACACTTATTTCTACACCGACAGCTATGATGCGCAGGCAAATAAGGTTTTTAAAGACGTTCTGAAGGGTTTCGAAAAAATCAGGGGTTACAACATCTCCGACGTCCAGCTCAAAATCGTCACAAAGGACTGGGTCGTTCAGCAGTGGGGTGGGAAGAGCTACGATGAAGAGGCTTTAAAGGACGACGAGGTGTTTTATAAAGCCCTCATGCTTGCCCCCTCGAACTTCAGTGTTGAAAGGCAGAAAGACGAAGAGGTGAGCCTTTTCATGGCCTTCGCATGGGAAGGAGACATATACATAGTCAAGGAGAACTTCGATCCGGGTAGCGATTCTGCAAAAGAGACGCTCTCCCACGAGCTTGAACACATCGTGCAAGAGAGGTACTTCAATCTGGCTTCAGATGGGAGTTACGATGGAGACAAGGCAATTGCTGCCATAACTGAAGGGGATGCGGTCGTCGCAGGATGGGTTTATACCGGTAAAGACCTCAGCACCGAAGTGAAAAATGAGGTTGATGAGGAAATTAATGAGAACAACAGCCTGACCACACTTTTCCTGTTCCCCTATCACTACGGAAGCCCCTTCATGGCTCGATTTTACCTGGACGGAGGATTTGAGGGTGTGAACGAAGTTCTTACCAATCCGCCTTCCACAACCGAACAAATAATCCACGTGGAAAAGTATCTGGACGGCGAAACATTCAGGGATTTCGAAGGATATAGCCCTGGTGAATCAAACTGGAGGCTCGTTAAGGACACCAGAATGGGCGAGTACTTCCTCTACATCTTCCTCGCATCCCATGTTCTTGACAGCGCAGCATTCAATGCCGCATCAGGCTGGGATGGTGACAGGCTCACGATTTACCGGAACGGCGAAGACTTCAAATGGAGGTGGAAGATCGGTTTTGACACTGTCAATGACGCAAACGAGTTTTACATCGCAGCGGCACTCATGCTGAACAAGCTTGGAACGAAGACTTCAGAATCGAGCTGGGTGATTGGTGAGCCGTATGTCAGGCAGGAAATAACCATGGAAATTATGGGAGATACTGTAACACTGTATGGCAAATCCATTTAGCTGAGGTGAAAAAATGTGGAGCATACTCAAAGCCCTTCGCGAGAATCCTGAAATCCTGATAAAATCTCAGGAGAGGAGAGGAGAGAGCGTTGAAGTGGTTGAGAAGGCAATCGAGCTT
Organism: uncultured archaeon; assembly: GCA_964533255.1. GTDB lineage: Archaea > Halobacteriota > Archaeoglobi > Archaeoglobales > Archaeoglobaceae > JdFR-37. The sequence goes on from CAZHKD010000091.1 coordinate 6,783, forward strand.
GACAGGCTCTGGA
>CAZHKD010000092.1:0-6598 GCA_964533255.1 uncultured archaeon
AGCAAAATTGTTAGGCTTAAAGATAGCAATTGAAGCCTTCGGGCTAAAATTCAAAGTTAACCGAATCCCAACCCGGAATTTCTCAACCCGCCCACTCCTCCTAGCTTTTAATTTTTCATCAAATCAAAAAGCATCCTTCAGCTTTTCCACTTCGGAAGCAACCTCCTCAAGAATTTCCTGCTCTATCACCTTCACCAGCCTCTCCCTGCCCTCCTTTTCCAGAATCTTCATGAATCTGGTGAAGTCCAGAACTATGCTCTTCGCCCTCTCAGGCTCGTTTACCGCCAGAACCATTCCCAGAAGCCTGCCGAGCGTTAACACGGCAAAGCAGAGCTTTTCTTCCCTGTACAGCTTCATGAGCTCCTTTATAACCTCATCATCCGAAAGTTTTCTGCCCAAAAGCTCGGTAACGGTGGCCATTATCTCCGCAGCTTCTCTTGCTGTAAGGTTGAGCTGTCTGTAGAGGGGCTGCATCTTCATCACCATCCGCTTTAGCCGGCTTTAGCTCTTATCAGTGATCTGGTCAACCGTGCACTCCTCAACCCTCTTATCGCTCCTCAACCTCCTGAAAACCGGAGCCCTCAGCTTTCCGTCCTTCGTGGCTTCCAGATACTCCACCTCGCACACATAAACCGGTTTCACCCAGTGGGCTCTCCGCTTGAATTCAGCGTCGAAGTGGGGTTGATCAACTTCGATTTTCTTCAGCTTCTCCCCGAATTCCTTCACGAATTCCGAATCGAAACCCGTGCCCACCTGTCCCACGTGGACTAGGCTGTTTCCATCGTAGAGCCCCAGAATCAGCGAACCGAAGTAACCGCTCCTCCATCCCTCGCCTTCGAGATAGCCGGCAATCACGCAGTCAGCGGTGTTGCTCTTCTTCATCTTGAGCCAGTCATCACTTCTTTTTCCGGGCTGGTACGTGGAGCCGAGCTTCTTCGCCATAATTCCCTCAATTCCCAGGGCGACGACCTTCTCGTAAAACTCCCTGCCTTTTCCACCAATCCATTCTGCCTTCAGAACGTGCGGAGTCTCGGAAATGACCTCATCCAGCGCCCTCTTTCTCTCTTCCAGCGGTTGATCCATGATCCAGCCATCGCCGTCAACGTAAAGGACGTCGAAGACCATGTAGGTTGCCGGATACAGCTTTGAAAGCAGCGAAATTCTGGTTCTCGCCTCAACATGCTCTCTTTTCTGAAGCAGCGTAAAATCCGGCCTGCCTTCCTTCAGAACGACTATCTCCCCGTCAACCACCACACTCCTGCTGAAGGCTGACAGCAAATCCATCTCGGGGTATCTGTAAGCGATTTCCATCAGTCTGCGATTCTGCATCCTTATTCGCCTCTTCTCGACATCAACGAAGGAAATGCACCTCGTCCCGTCAAACTTGAGCTCGTAGATGAAGTCAGGTGAGCTGAAGGGCTTTGACCGCTTTGCCAGCATTGGGTGGATAACTCTTTCAAACCAGCTCATCTTCACTCCTGCTTCACAGACTCAAGGCTCGCCTTGAGGGCATCAAGCAGCGATTTTGCAGCTTCAACCTCCTCAACAACCCTGACTTCCCTCCCGGCAAGCTTTGCTTCGATAAGCTGCATCAGCGCCTCCTTGTACTCATCCCTGTACTCCTCAAGCCTCAGGGGCTTTTTCATTGCCAGAACAAGCTGCTTGGCAAGCTCAAGCTCCTGCTCGGTGAAGTCAGCTTTCGCACCCCATCCCGGAACCTCTGCCGGGCTCCGCACCTCATCCACGTAGTAGAGCTGTGCAAGAGCCATGCCACCGTTGAAGGGCCTTATTGCGACAAGGTACTCCTTTCCCCGCATGCCTATCTTCCCCATTCCCATGCTGTTTGTTTCTTCCATTGCCTTGACCAGTAAGGAATATGCCTTTTCTCCGCCCTTGTCGGGGGCAACGTAGTAGAAGCTCCCGTAGTAGATTACGTTCAGCTCGGATGGATCGAAAAACTGGTGGATGCCGATGGCTTTGGCGCTCTTCAGAGGAATCTTCTCGAAGTCCTCGTCCGTGAGTATCACGTACTCGTTCTTCGAGATTTCGTAGCCTCTCACGATTTCGTCCTTCCCAACTTCATTTCCGCACTTCTCGCACACTCTCCTGAACCTTATTCGCCCCCCGTCCGGGGCGTGGAGCATGTGGAAGCTGATTTCCCTTGTAATCCTTGCATTGTAGAGCCTGACGGGTATGGATACCAGGCCGAAGGTGATGCTCCCCTTCCATGTAGCTCTCATAATAGATAGTTTGTCTTTGAAAAGATAAATTTGGTGCCGGGTGGGTGCTGCTACTTTCTAGCAGTATTCTTGCGGCACCTTCAAAACAACGATACAGCTTTTAATCTTAAAGTAGAAAAACCGGTATGCTTCTGTTCGGGCCAGCAGGCGTTCCCCATGCATCGAAAGATCGCAGCACTGCTGGAGGAGTAAAGACGGTTGCAGAGCTTGGCTTAGATGCCATGGAGGTTCAGTTTGTAAGGGGCGTCAGGATGGGGAGGAAGAAGGCTGAGGAGGTCAGGGATGTTGCAGAAGAGTCTGGGGTGGCCTTAAGCGTTCACGCACCCTACTACATCAACCTGAATGCGGAGAACCAGGAGAAGTTTCAGCAGAGCGTAAAGAGGCTGGTAGATTCGGCTCTGATAGGCAGCATATTCGGGGCAAGAAACATAGTTTTCCACCCCGGTTATTACCTGAGGAGCTCAAAGGAGAGGGCATATCAGAGCATCAGGAGGGGTGTGGAGGCGGTTCTGAAGAAAGCAGGCGAGAATGGGGTTGACGTCATTCTCAGGCCTGAAACAACAGGGAAGCCAACCCAGTTCGGTGAGCTTGACGAGCTGCTGAGGCTCTCTGAAGAGCTCGAGAACGTGCTGCCCTGCATAGACTTCAGCCACATCCATGCCAGATATCGCAGATACAACAGCTACGATGAGTTCCGGGAGATTCTGACTCAGGTTGAGGAGAGGCTTGGCAGAGAGGCCATTAAGGACATGCACATCCACGTCAGCGGGATAGAGTACGGCCTGAAGGGGGAGAAAAACCACCTGAATCTGGAAGAGTCGGATTTGAAGTACGTGGAGCTTCTGCAAGTTCTAAAAGAGTTTGGAGTGGAGGGAATGCTGATTTGCGAGAGCCCGAATCTGGAGGAGGACGCTCTGCTGCTGAAAAGAACTTATTCTGAACTTTAGCCAGAAAATGAAGAAAAACCTCAGGTTTTCTCCTCAATTTTGAGCTCGAAGGATTCAACTACCTCGTTGAGCTTCTCAAACCACTCTTCCAGCTCCTTCTTCAGCTTGGCCTTCAGCTCTTCCAGGGGTACGGGAACGTAGAGGTACTTGTAGCCGCCGTGCTTGAGAATTCTGTATTCCCTCTTTACGAGCCCCTTCTCCATGAGGGTCTGCAAACTCCTGTAAACTCCGCTCCTGTCCTTTCCAATGTGCTCTGCCAGCTCGTCAACGCCTATGTTGGGGTGCATGTGCAGCGCCAGATAGACCTCTATTTCGGAGGGGGTGAGGCGGAGGACGCACTTCAGTATGTGCTGAAAGGTCGGCTCCATTTCCTCAAATAACTCTTTAAGGGCTTCGTCCATTTTCGATCCCTCAGATTTCCACTATGACAACTGCGTTGCCAACTTCGAGAATTTCTACTCCCTTCTCACCTATAACCTTTTCCATTTGAACATCGAACCACTCTGCTTTAAGCTCCAGCCCGTTCACACTTATGCTGCCCTCGCTCACCAGCCTGAGCTTCTCCTCATGGCTGAGCTCCTGGGCAATTTTGACAATCTCCTTCGTTTTATCCCTGAACATCGGGCCGAGAACTCCGAACTTTGGCTTTAATGCCCTGACTCTGGTCTTTATCTCTGGCAGGGAGTCCAGCAGTTCAACGGGAGCGTTCACGGCTCCGGCAATGTCCCTGACATCGATGGGCGATGAGTAGACCATCACCTTCTTCATGGGAGCGTTTAGGGCAAGCCCTCTGTCATGCTTCAGCCTCCTTATTGCAGCCACTATCTCCTTGATGAGCTCGCCTTTCCTCTCCCACTCGTCGCTTATGAACCTCTCGTCAGCCTCAGGATAGCTCTGAAGGTGAACGCTTCCCTCTTTCCTGAACACGCTCCAGCACTCCTCAGCCAGGAAGGGCGTGAAGGGTGCCAGCATCCTTATCAGAGCATCCATGGTCTTGTAGAGGACGTATTTGGCGCCTCTCTTTTCCTCCTCATCTCCGGAGTAAAGCCTGTTCTTGACGATTTCAAGGTAGTTGTCAGCGTACTCGTACCAGGCAAAGCCCCTGATTGCTTTAAGAGCCTCGCTGAATCTGTACTCGTCCATGTACTGGTTAACGTCTCTTATCAGCCTGTTCAGCTTTGAGAGAATCCACCTGTCAGCGTCTCTGAGGTACTGAACGTCGTCATCTGAAGGCTCGTATCCCTCAACGTGGGACATGGTGAAGCGCAAAATGCTCCAGAACTTCTGCTGGAACCTGCTTGCGGCAACTATCTCCTTCCAGGTGAACATGACATCGCTTCCGACGACGCCTCCAATGGCCGCCCACTGTCGCAGCGCGTCAGCACCGTACTTCTCTATGACCTCGTCGGGCGAGATTATGTTGCCCAGGCTCTTGCTCATCTTTCTGCCGTCCTCTCCCAGAACCATCCCGTTTATGACGATCTCGTGCCATGGTATTTCGTCGGTCAGAGCTATGCTCCGCAGAATCGTGTAGAAGGCCCATGTGCGTATGATGTCGTGGCCCTGGGGGCGGAGGTGCGTAGGATACTCCTTCACCTCATCCGGCCAGCCCACTATGGCGAGGGACGTTATGCTGGAGTCCATCCAGGTGTCAAGAACGTCGTCCTCTCCCCTGAAGTTCCTGCCGCCGCACTTCGGACATGGCTCTGGCGGCTCGTCCCTTGTGGGGTCGACGGGGAGCCACTCCTCCTTTGCAACAACAACCTCCCCGCACTCGCTGCAGTACCAGACGGGAATCGGGGTTGCGAAGACCCTCTGCCTGCTTATGACCCAGTCCCATTCCATGCTCTCCACCCAGCCCTCAAGGCGGGAGAGCATGTGCTCCGGAATCCACCTTATTTTCCTTGCAGCCTCCATGATTTTGTCCTTCTCTATCTTCACGAACCACTGCTCTTCAGGCACTATCTCAACGGGCGTTTTGCACCTCCAGCAGAGGCCGACGTTGTGCTGCACTTCCTCCTGCCTGACGAGCCTTCCTTCAGCTTTCAGATCTTCAAGAATCCTCTCTCTTGCCTCCGGGATCGTCAGGCCAGCGTACTTTCCAGCCCTTTCATTCAGCCTGCCGTCTCTTGTCAGGATATCTCGAAGTTCGAGATTGTGCTTCTTCCACCACTTCACATCCTGCCTGTCGCCAAAGGTGCAGATCATCACCATTCCCGTGCCGTATTCTGGATCCACCTCCTCGTCGGCAATTATCCTCACCTCATGATTCGTTCCGGGAACCCTCACTATCCTGCCGATGTCATCTTTGTACCTCTCATCTTCAGGGTGTACGGCGATGGCAACGCATGCCGGAATCAGCTCAGGGCGGGTTGTGGCGATGATGACGCCCTCATCGAACTTGATGTAGTTCAGCCTGGTCTTGCCGGTCCTGTACTCTATCTCAGCTAAAGCTATTGTGGTCTCGCAGCGGGGGCAGTGGATGACAGGGTGGTAGTCCCGGTAAATCAGGCCCTTTCTGTACATTCTGACGAAGCTGATCTGTGTTTTGCGGAAGTACTCGGGATACATGGTGATGTACTCCTTGCTCCAGTCTATGCTGAAGGCCATCCTCTTCATGACGGAGCGCATCTTCTCTATGTTCTCCTCGGTGAAAGCCACGCAGAGCTTTCTGAACTCCTCCCTGCTGACATCGCTCTTCTTTATGCCGTGGATTTCCTCGACCTTAACCTCAGTTGGCAGGCCGTGGCAGTCCCAGCCCTGGGGAAACATGACTTCATACCCCTTCATTCGCTTGTACCTGGCTATGAAGTCGATATAGCACCAGTTCAGGGTGTTGCCGATGTGGAATGAGCCCGTGGGATAGGGAGGGGGAGTATCGATTATGAAGTGGGGCTTTTTCGAATCCCAGTCAAAATAGTACATCTCGTCCTTCCACTTTCCAACCCACTTTTCCTCGATTTCTGTTGCCCTATATTCCTTTTCGATCATGTGATCACCCTTCCAGTGAGTGCAGAGTGCTGTTCAGATGCTCACAATTAAAAATCTTGGCGTTTTAAATTTTCTCCAGCAAGTGAGGCATGGCTCTTCAGGTGACATGATTCCTCAGAACGCCGATGCCCTCTATCTCAACCTCCACCACATCTCCCCTGCTTAGAGGGCCGACACCTGAAGGTGTGCCTGTCGCTATGACGTCTCCCTCTCTCAGGGTCATGATTCCAGAAACGAATTCGATGAGGGCTGGGACGTCGAATATCAGGTTGGAGGTGGTTGAGGACTGCTTGACAGCTCCGTTAACCCTCGTTTCGATTTTAAGGTTTGAAGCGTCATCGATGCAGGCAACGTAGGGGCCAATGGGGGCGAAGGTGTCGAAGGACTTGCTTCGGGTCCACTGACCATCTTTGCGCTGGA
>CAZHKD010000093.1:0-6523 GCA_964533255.1 uncultured archaeon
ACAAGAGTTGCCAGCAACATCAGGTGCCTTGCTCTTAGGGGCGGTTTTTTCATTCGTAGCCTGATGAAATTCCGGGACTCAAAAACTTTTGCTTTTTAGCTTATCCTATAGGAGCTGAACCCAAGTTGTGATTAAAGTAAATTATGTTTTTAATATAAATTTATCAGGCTGATAATTTGACCATGGTCGAGGGTATTTTTAAATATTTCCAAACGATTAATTGTGGCGTTGCCAGTTTAGGACAGATTAAAAAAACTGGAGGTTAGAGAGGATGGCTCTGACAACCACCATGGTGATAGGTCTGGGACTTTTGATCTATGTAGTCCTTTACTTTACCTACGGAAAGAAACTGGAAAAAGAAATAGTAAAGGCAGATCCAAGCAGAGAGACGCCAGCGAAGAGGCTGTACGACGGGGTTGATTACGTGCCTGCTGACAGGCCTGTTCTCTTTGGCCACCACTTTGCATCGATTGCCGGAGCAGCACCAATAGTCGGACCCATTCTGGCCATGGGCTGGGGCTGGCTTCTCGGCTTGGCTTGGATCTGGCTGGGCAATGTGCTGCTGGGAGCAGTCCACGACTACCTCTCCCTCATGGCCTCTGTTAGATACGATGGGCGAAGCATTCAGTGGATTTCCGGCAGGGTTATGAGCAGAAGGACGTCTCAGGTGTTCCAGGTGTTCATTTACTTCGTCATGATTCTGGTTATTGCTGCCTTTGCTGCAGTGATGACATCCATATTCGTGAACACACCGCAGGTTGCGACTGCATCAATACTCTTCATCCTGTCAGCGGTTATAGTTGGCTACCTGATGTACAGAATAAGAATCGGAATGGTTCCGTCAACAGCCGTTGGTATCGCTTTGCTGGTAGTAAGCATATGGCTGGGATTTCAGTACCCGCTTTCACTCTCAGCAGACCAGTGGTACGGAATTCTTTTCGTTTACATAATCATCGCCGCTTCCCTACCGGTCTGGATACTGCTGCAGCCAAGAGACTACCTTAATGCCTGGTTGTTGTGGTTCGGTCTCCTTGCCGGAGGTCTGGCGCTTTTGATAGTTAACAAAGAGATAACCTGGCCTGCTTACACGATGTACTCAGCATATATTGTAGGCGGAAAGCCATCACCTTTCTGGCCGGTGATTCCTCTCGTCATAGCCTGCGGTTCACTTTCCGGTTTCCATTCCGTCGTTGCGTCGGGCACGACATCCAAGCAGCTTGCCAATGAGCTTCACGGCCTGACAATTGGATACGGTGGAATGCTGACGGAAGGCTTCCTTTCAACGCTTGTGGTCACATCCATCGCCGCATACGGAATGTCTCTGCTGTCTCAGTCCGCTTCAAAGCTGGTCGAACTGGGAGTGGATGTTGCAAGGCTTGCAGAGCCGACCTACCTGGGCACAGTTTACGTGTCAGCCATGCGAAAAATCTTCGGTAACGTTGGGATCTTCGCCCAGAGCTACGGCATAAGCTGGCAGGATGCTTTTGGAATTGAAGCTACAATCGGAACCGTGTTTGCAGGCCTCTGGATTTCAGCCTATGCGCTAACCACACTGGACACCGGAACCCGGCTTGCGAGATTCATCTGGAGCGAGTTGTTCGAAGAGATTATACCGGAAGGTTCGTCAGCCAGAGGCGCACTGACCAACAGATGGGTTGCATCATTCATCGCAGCTGCAATAGGTATTGGACTGGCTGCAACGGGCAACTGGACGATAATATGGCCTGCGTTCGGAGGAGCGAACCAGATGCTGGCAGCAATAGCCTTGATGACCGCCGGTCTTTGGGTCAGAAACGTGCTCAGAATAAAGGGGGCCATGAGCTACCTCGTCCTCGTACCAGCGCTATTCCTCTGGGTCACAGTTACGCTGGCGTACATATGGTTTGTTGCAGTTGTCATACCCTCACCGCCAGTGTACGCAATCGTGATAATAGAGCTCTTGCTGGCATTCATGTTGCTGTACGAGTTTGGAAAAGCGGTTCGAGAAGAAGTACCGGAAGTTACTCCAGCATGAACATGAAGCCGCGTAGAGCCATCGACAACATCTTAAAATTTTTTGAAGGGTTTCGAGAGGGATTCAAGAGCAGGTCAGTGGAGTTCATCAAAATAGAGGAGCGAGAGCTTGAGAATATTTTTTCCCTTCTTTTATTCGGGAGCTATATCGGAATTCCCGCACCTCCTGCTTTTCTGAGCCTTGAGCTGCTTCCTCACGTTGCGAAAGAGCTTTATGTACTCGGCATAACTGCTGAGAGAGTGGATGACCCCCTTGGCCAGATTGCAGAATTTTTCGATATGTAATCTCTAGGAGGGCAGTGGAAGTATGGAGAAAGGGTTCATTTTCATCGGGAAAGGAGGGGTGGGAAAAACCACGTGCAGCGCAGCCCTTGCCTTAAAACTGGCAGATAAAGGCAAAACGCTAATTGCGTCTCTCGACCCAGCCCACAACCTAGGCGATGTCTATGGAATGGATCTTTTCGGAAAGCCGAAGCGGATCAGAGACAACCTTTATGCCGTTGAGGTGGATACAGACCTCCTTACCAAAAAGTATCTGGAAAGAACGGTCAGCAAGATTAAGGACATGTACTCCTACCTCAAAGTGCTGAATCTCGACAGATACGTCGACTCGCTGAAGTATTCGCCAGGCATAGAAGAATACAGCATCCTCGAGGGTCTGATAGACCTCATTTCCCAAGAGTATGACTACATCATCCTGGACATGCCCCCTACTGGCTTGACTGTAAAGGTTCTGACTCTGCCCTACACTGCCCTCATCTGGATAGAGAAGCTAATGGGGCTGAGGAGGGACATACTGGGAAGGAGGAGGGCTATAGAAAGCATAACTGGCAAAAAGTGCGTGGTGATTGATGGCAGGGAAGTAAGCATCCCAGTTGAGGAGAAGGATGACCCGGTGATGAGGGAGCTGGAGGATAAGAAGGAGAAGATGGAGCTGGTAAAGGATTTCCTGTCCCAGAAGTGTTCCATAGTCCTTGTAACAAATCCAGAGCCTCTCTCCCTGTTCGAGGGGCAGAGGGCAATTGAGGCGTTGAAGAGTTTTGGGCTGAGTGTGTCCAAGATAATCCTGAACAAGTTCTCAGGAGAGAATGAGGTCACGAGGGAAATCGAAAGTATGGGTACGGTAATCAGAATTCCGCTCCTCGAAGAGCTTCCACGGGGTGTGGATCAGCTTAAGAGGATATCGGAAGCTGTAGAGAGTGTCTATTAAGAGTCGCAGTTAGGGTCAGGGCGATAGGTGAAATCGTGAGAGCTGATACGAGGGCGAAAGAGATCTTTGAGCTTCTGAAAAACGTTGAAGACCCCGAAACTGGAGCGAGCATAGTTGATCTTGGGCTGGTTAGCGGGGTTGAAGTTGAGGGTAACAGAGTTACGGTGTACGTCAATTTCAGCAAAGCAATGCCGAGCTGCAAGGCATGCGCGCCAATTGCCTGGATGGTGGTAGGAACAATCATCCGGAGGATGGAAAGAGTTCTTCGCCGAACAGGTTTGAAGTACAGAATCGTGGAAAGCTCAACCAGCCTCATCCACGGGGAGGGCTGAGCGTGGCCGATTTGTTTGACTTTTCCTTTGATCTGTCCAACCTGTTTGCGATCTTGGTGATTCTTGCGGGAGTTGCAACCCTCCAGTTCTTCTACGGCAGAAAGCTGAACCTTGTGCTGATGAGAAACGTTGTAGAAACTCTTGAAGAGGTTGTAAAGCCGAAAGACCAGCTTTACACATGGCTTGGGGGCTACATTGGCTTTAAAGCCGAATATGAAGTTGACGATCCCATTGTTGGGAAGATTGAGGCGACGCTCACTCTGCTGCCCAGGCACAGCATAATGTATTTGCCTGTATCGAAGATTACGCTAAGAGGGGACAGGCTGTTCCTGGTGGTCAGGAGCCGGCATGCTGTGAGAGGAGACGTTCACGCCATCAAAAAAGGAACATACAGGCTAAGCAAGGGTATAGATAACGAGATAGAGTACCTCAGCGAAGTTGTATCCATAAACGGGGCTGAGTTTCAGGTTTTCTACAAGAAAAAGGTAGATAAGGATAAGTTACTCAAACACCTCAGCAGGCTGCCGGTGGATAAGGTGAAGCACGTATCCGTTACTCCGTCCACCAGAGTGGTTTATGCATTTGTGGTCCCCGATAAAAGAGTAATTGAGGATATCATCCCGAGGTTAATTCAGATAGCCAGAGATTTTACCGAATTTTAAAAAAATTAAAAATAAATCTCAGTGCTTCAGCCTAAACAAGCCCGGTCAGTCAGCAATTATCAATACCCCTTCTCCTTATCCACCACGTTAATCAGCTCCTCACCCCTCAGAAACCTCCTGAGGTTCTCGACGAAAATGGCTGTTGCCCTCTCCCAGTAGTAGGGCGTCGAGCCAGCAACGTGGGGAGTTATGATGACGTTGTCCAGCTCCCACAGCTCGGACGTTTCAGGTAGCGGCTCAGTTCTTGCAACGTCCAGGGCTGCCCCGGCAATCCACCGCTCTTTCAGGGCTGTTATCAGCGCATCCTCGTCCACGACCTCTCCCCTGGCAATGTTTATCAGGTAAGCAGTCCTCTTCATGTTTCTCAGCTCTTCCCTGCCTATCAGATTGGTTGTCTCAGGTGTGAGTGGGGTGCAGAGGACGAGGTAGTCAGACTCCTTCAGCACTTTCTCCATGCCGTCCATACCATACACCTCATCCACGTACTCCACTTCTGACGGGTTTCTTTTTACGCCTATTACTCTCATGCCGAAGCACTTCCCCTTTCTGGCAATTTCTCTGCCTATTGTGCCCAGGCCAATAATGCCGAGGGTCTTTCCTTTCAGCTCGTCAAGGGGTTCGAAGGGTATGGGGTGCCTCACCTTCCACACCTTCCTCCTCTGGTCCTCCAAGAGCTCTGGAAGCTTCCGGGCGAAGGCGAGAATCAGAGCGAAGACGTGGTCTGAAGACTGAGATGCGTGTATTCCTCTTGCGCATGTTACGACGACATCGCTTTTCTTTACCTCCTCAATCAGCAGGGAGTCGACACCAACAAACGGGGACTGGATCCACCTGAGCTTCTTGGCCCTGCTGAACTGCTCTGGAGTTATTTTGTTGCTGAAAAGAACTTCGGCATCCTCTATTTCTTTCAGAATTTCATCTGGCTCTGTGGCTCTCACAACATCCACGCCGCTTATTTCCCTTATCTGTGCCATGTATTTCTCATCGAGGGGAAATGCAACCAGAACCTTAACCATGGTCTTTTTCAGTCAAACCAGCCTTAAATCTTACGGAAATGTTGACCTAACGGGATAAAGGCGAGTGCCGAACGACAGGCATTCAGCGAATCCTCGACATCTGAACCCATCGTTTGGATGATGAGCTGTCCTCCAGCAGCCCAAAGCAAAAAAAGTTTAATGAGTTCTTAACATATTCACACTCATGAAAGTCGCAGTCATAGAGCCGCTTCAGCTGCCGAGAGAGCTTGTTATGGAGAGGTTTCGCTCGCTAAACTGCGAAGTGGAGATACACGACACCAAGCCGACGAACCAGCAGGAGGTTCTTGAGCGCTGCAGAGGGGCAGATATAGTGGTGCTGGTGAACACTCCTCTCACTGCCGGGGTTCTGGAGAAGCTGGAGAACCTGAAGATGATCGCAGTGTCGTTCACCGGCTACGACCACGTGGATATTGAGAAGTGCCGGGAGCTCGGAATAACCGTCTGCAACGTCCCCGAGTATTCGACGCAGTCTGTTGCAGAGCTTGTGTTCGGAATGGTTATAGCAGCCATGAGGAAGCTTATAGATTGTGACAGGGCTGTTAGAGAGGGCAGAGGAAATGAGGGGTTGATGGGGAGAGAGCTTTTCGGTAAAACCATGGGTGTGATTGGAACGGGCAAAATAGGGCAGAGGGTCTGCGAAATCGCCCTTGCATTCGGAATGAGAGTTCTGGCTTATTCCAGAACTGAGAAGGAGGAGCTGGTGAAGAAGGGAGTGAAGTACGTGCCTTTAGAAGAGCTCCTCAGAGAAAGCGACGTCGTCAGCGTTCACGTGCCCCTGAATAAGGAGACAGAGAAGATGATCGGAGCAAAAGAGCTTGCTTTACTGAAAGATGGAGCGGTAATCGTGAATGCTGCAAGGGGGAAGGTCATCGACACCGAAGCACTGGTTAAAGAGCTTGAAAAGGGAAGGATAATTGCCTGTCTTGACGTTTTTGACATGGAGCCGCCTTTACCACCAGACTATGCAATCCTCGACGCCAAAAACACGATTCTGAGTCCACATGTCGGCTACTACACTCAAGAAGCTCTGGAAAGGAGACTTGAAGTTACGATTGAGAACATTCGGGCATACATGGAGGGAAAGCCGAGGAACGTTGTGACGTGATTTTTATTTTTCACTTTTTTGAAGCTCCTCCTCAAAAAATTAAAAGAGTGGATTCGGGTTTATCCTTAAAAACAATTCTAGCACTTAAAACAATTAGTCCTCAAAGTCCTCTCGCCCGCATCGCCACCCTCAGGAAATACGCCAGGCCACCGTAGAGCACTGCG
>CAZHKD010000094.1:0-6510 GCA_964533255.1 uncultured archaeon
GGCCTGAGCCAATGGGCAGAGGGGTGTCGATGTACGCCTCCTTGCGATAGGGGAAAGGAACGAAGAGGTGCCTGGGAACCTTAAGCATCGCATTGGCAACTTTCTGGCTGAGGTTCAGCTCTGAGATTAGCCTTTCAACCATCCTCCTCCGCTTTTCTTCGTAGATCTTCCCTTCATCCATCTGTCATCATCTCTGCCCTTCTCAAATCACCGGGGGTATTAACATTCACATACTCATTCTCCGAGATATAAAAGATTGATTGGGATTGCTCCCTGTCGATGAAAAATCCATCCAGTATGTTTATCCCAACGGGTTTTTGGTTAGGCTCATCATAAACTGCCACAGCCTCACTCTCGCATGAGAAGTAGAAGGAAATAACGTCCTCCAGGATGCTTTTCAGCAGAAGTACGTCAGAGGACATGACAACCACGGGCTCTGTGATGGACAACGCCTTTATTGCCGAACGCATGTCTTCTATGAACCCTTCTCCGGGAGCTACGAACACTTCGAGACCCTGGGAGGAGATATAAGCTGAAGTTTCGGGTGTAAAGGGAGATGAGACGCATATCACTTCCTCGCAAACCGACAGGGCGTCGAGAGCGTAATCAACCAGAGGTCTTCCCCTCACCCTAACCAGTGGTTTTTCACCCATGCCGAGTCTTCTCCCCATTCCACCGCACATCAGCAGCGCCTTCAGCGAACCACCTCCAGTCACCCCGCCGCAAAGACAAGCATGCCCAGCGCAAACACTATGCAGTTGGAGGCACCGAAGATATCTCCGCTGACACCTCCAAAAAGGTTATGGGCGAAACTTCTGATGAGGAGGGCTGCAAAAAGTGAGGTGACGAGGTGGACGATTATTGTCACCGCATCTCCGCTTATGACTGCAAATGACGCGTAGATGGTGAGAAGGAAGAAAAAGCCCACGAGAAGATGTGTTCTGTTTGCGAATTCCATTATGTTTGAAGCCATGCCTTTCCAGAGTGGTTTAGATGTGGTAATGAGAAACAGCATGCTGAATTTGGCAGAGGTCTGGGAAAGGATGACGGCGGTCAGCAGGTCTGTTGAACTCCTGAAAGACTTGAAAGACTCGAAGAGCAGGAGGAGATACGCCACAACAAACACAACACCGCCAGCGCCAACTCGAACATCTTTCAGAACCTCTTTTCTCCTGTGGCGGGGAGCAAAAATAGCATCTCCAACATCCGCCAGCCCGTCAACATGGTTTATTCCCTCAAAGGCCAGATAGACTATGACGCCGAGAAAGGTCAGATTAGGGGCGAAGAATGAGATCAGAAAGGTGATTGAAGCAATCAGGATCCCGATTACGGTTCCAGCTAAAGGAATGACGTGTAAATTCCTTCTCAACGCGTCATATTCTTCATACCCCTCTCCGGCAGGCAGAGTGGAGAAGAAAGACAGAGCGGCTCTGAGCGGTTTCACGGGTGATGGATGGCAGATAGGATAAAAAAGTTTAGCATTAAAATCGGGTAGCCATGGAGCATCTGGAAGCGCCACATTGGCTCTCTACTTCACGCCTTCTGCCCTTAACTGTATGATAAACTCTACCGGTTCGTGGAAGAGCTCAACGCCTGAGGGCTTCAAAAAAGAAAAGTGTTAAAACCTGCTGTGCTGAGAAACTCTCATGAGTGGAAAGGGTGCAGCCACTAGAGTGCTTGAGAAAATAAGGTATGAGGGCGACATCTGCTTCATAATTCCATCAGAGGAGGTTCTGGATAAGCTCGGGATAAAAGGCGGGGAGAGGATAAAGGTCAGACTGCTCAGGGTTTACGACCCCAAAATGAGGGTTGTTGATGAAGCCGGAAGAGTTGTTGAATTCGAAAGCGATGCCCATCACCCCCACCACTGGGAAATTCCTATGGATGTGATACGGAAGCATAATATAATGGACCTTGGCTACATCGAGTTTGACGTGCTGGAGGTAGAGTCCTAATTTCGATTCATTGTTCGAATCAGAATTATGCTCCACCTCATTTTCCTCGAGTCCTCCCTTGAGCTCATCCCGCAGGAAATATCCCGGCATCCTGCAGTTATTTCTGATGCCAGACGCCGGAGAAAGAGCCCTTCGAGAGTTATCCTGGATGACTCCAGGCATCATGCTGCCATGAAGAAGCTGTATAAAGCAGAGAAGAGGGGCAGACCTGACATCATCCATACTTGTCTCCTCTTAGCCCTTGACTCTCCTATCAGGGAGCTCAGCATTTACGTCCACACCTTCGATGGGAGAATCATCTGGATTAACAGGGACACGAGACTACCGAGAAACTACAACCGCTTCGTGGGGCTTATGGAGGATTTGTTCGAGAAGAAGCGCATAAGTTCAGGAGGGAAAACCCTCTTGGAGATCACAGACCTCTCCCTGCAGGACTTGCTGAGCAGTTTGAACTGTGATGTTGTGGTTATGGACGAAAAGGGAGACTCTGGACTGAGTGAAACGCTCAAAAAAGACGTTGCGGTGTGCATAGGTGCGTATCCCCACGGCAATTTTGAGAAAGACACCCTCCTGATTCTGAAAGAGTTTGACGCCGAATTTGTTTCCATATCTCGCGAACCCTTCACCAGCCTGTATGTTACCGGAAAGGTACTTTGCGAGTACGAAAGAATGTTTCCGGCTTAAATCTAACCTTTTGGGAGCCCAGTCCTATCTGATATTGTCCCGAAGTTAACACTTTAAGTTCGAATATGGTTCAGTAAAAGTTAAGTATTCGAAAAACTTATTATGTTTTAAGAGGGTGTATGGTGTCGAAGATGGAAAAGCCAGAAAATGGTTTTGAACTGGATTTAACCTTCCAGCACATATTGAAGTGTATTCTGAAGCTCACAGCCTCAGAAATCGATGTTTACCTGACGCTTCAAAAACATCCGGGAATCGGTGTTACTGCCATCTCCGAATACGTGGGCAGGGATAAAAGCGGGGTTTACCGCACCCTCCAGACCTTAACCGAAAAAGGGCTGGTGGTGAGAAAATACTGCGTCATGAAAAACGGTGGATACAGATACATTTACTACCCCGTACCGCTGAAAGAGCTAAAATCGAAGCTTATAATTGAGCTTGAGGAGTGGTACCGGAAATTAAACGACATGGTGGACGCTCTGAAGGAGAAAGCCTCTCAGGTTGCAGCAGAGGCGGAACCTCACTAAACTGTTGACTTAGTGACCCTTCAGCATCTCGACTTACATACGACTCCTCTGAACCAAACCTGTTTGCAAAAACATATCAATACTCCACCCTTATTTTTTCCAATGAGGGAGTTCCAGCTCGTTGACATAGCTTCCCGGATATTCAGGACGGAGCGAAGCGATGTGCTTGTTGGTGCTGGAGACGACGATTGCGCCGTTGTGAGGATTGGGAGCGAGAATGTTGTTTTGACCGCGGACAACCTCCATGAGAAGGCTGATTTCCCTCCGGGCATAACGCCCGAGGAGATCGGCCACCTGAGCCTTGCCGTTAACCTGAGCGACCTTGCTGGCAGCGGTGCTGAGCCACGATACTTCCTCTACACAATAACCATCAGAGACGGAATTGACGATGAATTTTACGGGAGAGTGCTGACGGGGATGAGAAAACTGGCAGTTCGATACGATGTGGCTGTTATTGGTGGTGACACAGATTTTGGGGATGAGCTCAGCATTGCTGGCTTTGCCGTGGGGCTTGCAAAGAGGTTTGTAACTCAGAAGGGGGCTCTGCCGGGGGAGAAGGTGTGCCTTACCGGAGAGCTCGGAAAAGCCCAGTTAAGTCTTGAGCAGCTCTTTTCAGGATCTGAGCGTAATCAGCTGGCATATCCGGAGTCTCTTTTCACACCCGAGCCCAGAGTGGATGAGGGCGTAGAGCTGGCAGAACATGCTTCTGCCATGACTGATATAAGCGACAGCCTCGCCATCAGCCTGAATCTAATCGCCAGGAAAAGCGGCGTGGGAATAGTCATCTATGAGGAACTGCTGGACCTTCGTCACCTCACAGATTTCGTGGATTACGAAAAAGCCCTTGAGCTGTATCTTTACGCTGGAGGAGACTACGAGCTCGTTTATACTTCTGACGAGTGCAGCCACGGATTCGTGATAGGAGAAGTTGTGGAAGGAGAGGGAGTGTATCTGGAGACCGAAAATGGTTTGGTAGAGGTGGAGTTTAGGGGATATTCCCACATGTAGCTCATTCTCCCAATATTTTGGGTGCGACCACTTTTCTGGCCATCTGCAGGTCTTCAGGTGTGTCGATTTCGATCCAGGGCAGCTTCCGTGTGCCCTCGTATGTAACATAGCCCCCTTCAACAATCATCCTCTGATATGCAGCCTCATAGAACACGTTGTACCCCTCATCCCTCAGCGTTTTGCTTACGGCATCGAAGAACTCCGTGCTGCCGTCGGCGTCAATCCTTGTTATCCCGATGTACTCTCCGTCTGCCTCCTCTGGCGGCATCTCTTTAGATATCTCAACTATTCTGTCCCCCTCAACCTTCACCTTCATTTCTTCTTCTGCAATCTCAACCGTGAAGTCAACGGAAAGTATCACACCTCTTTTAGGCGAGTTAACAAGCCCTTTCAGGATGTCTGGATGGAATAAGACATCGGAGTTGATGAGAACGAATGATTCACCTTCCAGCATGTCTCTCGTCAGGTATATGCTGTAGATGTTATTGGTCTCACCGTATCTCCTGTTGTGGATGTACTCAACATCGTATTCAGCGTCAATATTCATACCTTCCACGAACTCCTCTACTTTCCCCGCTTCATAGCCGGTCACAATCATAATGTCCGTAATTCCGCATTCTATGATGCTGTTCAGGGTATGGGCGAGAATCGGAAAACCTCCAACGTCTACCAGTGTTTTCGGGAGCTCTTCAGTGTATTTACCCAGCCTGGTGCCAGCTCCGGCTGCTAGTATCACAGCTTTCATGGAAAAGCTTATAGAACCACTTTTTTAAAAAGTTTATTGAGGGGTGAGGTGATTAATGGGAGGTAGCTTCGAGTATTTGCTAACGGAAAAAGTTTACAGACGGTTCTCAAAGCCTCTTGCCAGATTCTTATCAAGATTTGACCTGAATCCGAATCATTTAACCATCTTTGCTGGTGTTATCGGGATAGTTCCCGCCTTTTTAATCTATTATGGCAGGTTTTACGAGGCTGTTGCCACCATCTTTATTTCACAAATTTTGGACTGCACTGATGGCGACCTGGCGAGGCTAACGGGGAAGATCACGAGGAGAGGAGCCTATTTGGACAGAGTTCTGGACAGATTCGTTGACGCTGCCCTGATAATGGGCCTGGTTTCAATAAATCCCGACCTCTGGCTCGTAGGGATGCTTGCACTGACGGCATCATTTGGCGTCAGCATTACCAGAGCCATGGCAGAGGCTGAAGGAGTAAGCGTTAAGGTGGGTATTGGGAGCAGGGACACCAGGCTATTTCTGATAATGGCCGGTCTGCTAACCGGGTTCATCTTCGAGACCCTTGCAGTCCTCTTTGCCCTAGGTGTCGTCACGACCATACACAGAATGCACTATTTCTGGCAGAGAGCTGACTGAATCATTGTTTCTCGATTACTGTTCCCGTTTCAAGCCTGACGGCCCTCTCTATATTTTCAGGTGTGCCGTAGAAAACAACCGTTCTTATGCCGCTCCTTTCAATTATTTTCGCAGCCAGCAGATCCACTACGCTGCTGCAACCAGCCTTCGGAACTATTTTCGAGACTATCTGGACGAGTTCTGAGGGGTTGAGCCTGTCGTATCTAACTGCCTTGCGGTCCCTCCGGGGGTCGTCCGAATAAACACCATCCACCGAAGTCGCAATCAGAAGCATGTCGGCGGACACGAATTCAGCAAGCAGCGCCGCAGTAGCATCAGTGGTGTGCCCCGGAAATGTTCCTCCCATTACCACCACTCTGTAATTCCTGGACAGCTCCAGAGCCTCTCTGAAGTCCTGAGGTATGGTCCTGGGGGCATTTCTCAGAGCTGCAGCCAGGAGCATGGCATTTATGCGGGTGACGGCAATCCCAATATAATCGCAAAAGGTTTCATCCGCCCCAAGCTCTCTGGCAATCCCTATGTACTCTCTGGCAGTCCTTCCACCACCTGTCACAACAAAAAGCTCATGCTGCTCTGAAAGCCTCTTGAGAACCTCTGCATACTCCCTCAGGCTATCGGAAGAGGCATTTCGTATAAGCATAGACCCTCCCAGAGACAACACAACCCTCATTGGAATTTCTTGCTTTGATTGGATTAAAAAACTTTGGAAACGGAATAATTGTCTCACACTCAAACTCTTCGCTGCGGTTCCACAAATTCCGAAATAAACTTCCAGAGAGTTCATGAGTTAGGCAGTTAATAACAGCTACAGGAGTTAACATTGCCGGATAAGCTATTTAAAGCCATTTATATTTGTTTTATTTCAGGGCATTTCTATTAGACTAAAAGGTAAATGGAAAAATATTTATATAGTTTTTTGTATAACTTCTATCTGCAGGGGTGTCATTATATGGTTGAGGAGCTTAC
>CAZHKD010000095.1:0-6471 GCA_964533255.1 uncultured archaeon
AGTTCAGCTCTCCCCTCAGCACATCCACAATCCAGCTTGCTGCAAGCTTTGCATCGAGATGCGAGGCGACCTCCTCGAAATAATCCGCCATTTTGGGGTCGAGAACCAGCACCTTTGCGAAATTGTCGCCAATCCCATACTGCTGGATGAAGCGCTGCCTCTTCTCTTCGGGCATCTCCGGCAGCGAATCCCTTACCTCCTCAACGAGCTCAGATGTGTGGATGGGGACGAGGTCGGGCTCAGGGAAGTAGCGGTAGTCCTGCTCCTCCTCCTTGCTCCTCAGAGACACGGTTATGCTGTTAACCTCGTCGAAGTGCCTGGTTTCTCTCACAACGATTCTGCCCCTCCTCAACAGGTTCCTCTGCCTGGTGATCTCGTAGCTCAGAGCTTTTTCGACGCCTTTGAAGCTGGAGATGTTCTTTATCTCAACTCTTCCCCCGCCTTTCAGGCTTATGTTGGCGTCAACTCTCATGGCCCCCTCAAGATTTCCGTCGAATACTTCCAGATATTCCAGAATTATTCTGAGCTTGTTCAGGAAAAGTCTGGCTTCTTTCGGCGAGTTCATGACTGGCTCGGTCACTATTTCCAGCAGCGGAACGCCAGAACGGTTGTAGTCAATCAGCGAGTACTTCGCCATGGTTATGCTGCCCTTATAGCTCAGCTTTCCTGGATCCTCCTCCATGTGGATCCTCTTCAGGGCTATTCTCTTCTCCCCATCTTCAGTTTCTATGGTGACGTGGCCACCCAAAGCAAGGGGGCGGTCGTACTGGCTTATCTGGAAGCCCTTGGGCAGGTCAGGATAGAAGTAGTTTTTTCTGTCGAAGACTGTGAAGGGTTGCACTTCTGCGTTAAGAGCTAAAGCAACCTTTATCGCAGCTTTAACAGCTTCCCTGTTGATGACCGGCATGGCACCCGGCATGCCCAGGCAGACAGGGCAGACGTGCGTATTTGGCTCACTATCGTGATAGTCAATAGGACATGAGCAGAAGAGCTTGGTTTTTAGCCTGTTTAGCTGAACGTGAACTTCCAGCCCTATTACCACGTCATCCATGTGGCTTGGTTGAGGCCACTGAAATAAAGACTTTCCGCTACCTCGGCCTTTTTAGAAGATAGTAGTCCAGCTTTCGTCTGTCCTCTGCCATCCCCACTCTGATAAGGAAAACCAGAACCGCGATGTTCAGTATCAGTACGGCTACGCTGTACAGATCGCCCAGGTAGAAGGCTGTAAGGTTCCAGGTGGTGTGAAGCAAAATCGCCGTGGCGAGGTACGGATTCACGCTCCTCGCGAGGCCTTCAGACATCAGGCCAAGGCCCACGGCAGAGATGGCTGTGAAGGTGGCGTGGGCGATAGGGGTGAAGAAACCCCTGATAAACGTGGTGCCTACACCAAATCCAAGCCCGTAAATGATGTTTTCGGTGGCAGCAAAGCCGACGCCCGCTGCAACTCCATAAACGACACCGTCCATTATCCCGTCCATCTGCCTCATTCTGTAGGGGATGTAGACTGCCAGCAGCTTTGCCGGCTCTTCTATCAGCGCCGCCCCGAAGGCAATCCAGAACCATGTATGGGGCAGCAGGGGTTCGAGAATCAGTGCTATCAGCGGTGAGACTGTGGCAGAGAAGAGGAAGGTTGCGACAACGTACTTTCTGGGTTCAGGCTCTATCCTGTCCTTGGTGTAGATGTACCACAGAAGTGCTATGCTTGGCGATAGGGCCATCAGAAAAATGAGCTGAATGTCCATGTCACTCTATTTCAATCTTTTTGATTTCCTTTTTCCCCTCCCCTCTCTCAATCTCCTCGATCTTCTTTATGCGTTCGTCAATGAGCTCTCTGAAGGCAAGAAGAAGCTCCTTGTAAGCTTTCAGCATGTGCGTTGAGAAGTTCTCCGGAAACAGGTCGGAGGGTTCGGGAATCCTGATCTTGATCTCCTTCACGTCCATCACCTGAAAAGTATTTTTATCTCGCCATTATTAAAGCTTGCCTTGACAGCATCTTTCAAAGCCAGGCTCTGGGGGAGGAACACGATCCTCTTCCACTGCCCCGCAACCACGATCAGCTCATCGCCCCTCTTCATCAGCTTCACGTCCTCCTTTCTAATGAATGGAGCTTTGATGTAAAAGGCATATCCCTCACCATCTCTGACTATTTTCAGCGGCTTTTCGGTTACAAAAACCTCGGCTGGGTCCATCTCACCGTATATTTCGTCTGCAAGCTTTTCCAGCTCATTACCGACGATCTCCCTCTCTTTGAACATCACTCTGAAGATAGGAACAGGGAAGCTGTGCTTTATTTCCTCCATGTATTTTTTCTGGGCTTCAAACCAGTACCTGAAGTAGCCCCCAGCCTCCTCCGGAAATATCTTGTTGATTATCACTGCATCGACAGCATAGCCAAAGAGGTTCAGATACGTGAATGCTCTCTCGCTCTCCTTGATCACCATTTTTTCCGGATTGACAACAAGCCGTATTGTTGCGTCGTCGCTTTCCAGAATCTCCTTCAACCTTCCGATTTTCACGTAGAGCTCCTGAACCTTGTCAAGCACGTCTTCACTGGGAAGGGGAAGATCAATCAGCGGCTCAGCAATTGGCCTCACGATTTTGAGGAGCTTTTTCTCTATCCCGAAAAACCTGTTCATGTACCACTTTGCCACCTCAGGGACGCTGAGGAGCCTAAGAGTCTCGCCAGTGGGGGCGCAGTCAAGTATTATCACGTCGTATTCTCCGCTCTCGTACTTCTCCAGAAGGTGGAGGAGGCTCGCAAGTTCGTCGAAGCCCGGAAATATGGCAAGCTCCTCAGCAACAACGTCCTCAATGCCCTGAGACATGAAGAAGAGCTTTAAGTACTCCTTAATTGTCTCCCAGTGCTTTTCGAGCTCGTACTCAACATTAACCTCCATTCCGTAGAGGTTTTCCCTCATCTCCACGGGGTAGGGCGCAAGCTCCATCTGAAAAGAGTCCGCCAGGCTGTGGGCGGGGTCAGTTGATATGACGAGGGTTTTGTAGCCGAGAGACGCGCATTTTATACCCGTTGCTGCCGCTATCGTGGTCTTTCCAACTCCACCCTTACCGGTAAACAGTATTATTCTGCTCATGGTCTCACCCAGCTCACCTTCGCTTAATCCTGATGGTCTTGAAGTTGGGCCCCTTCCAGTAGCTCACCTTCCAGATTACCACTTCCACTATAACGTCCTCCCCATCCTCAGATTCGACGAATTCCGAGTACTTGGATTTGAACAGATCGTAGATGGTATATATGTCGTGGTATTCGTCCAGCTCCACCTCTCCCGGAAGGTATATCTTGGCGATGCCCGACACCATCACGCCCTCGTTGTTGAAGGGGTCGCTGTCGTCTCTGACATCAACAACAAGGCTGACGCGCGGGTCTCTCATAATATTCTGTATTTTCTTTGACGAAAAATCAGACATGAAGTACAGCGACTGCCTCTGGTCGTAGGCGAAAAAAATGGGCGTTATGTGGGGGTGGTGAGGATGGCTGCCTCTCGTGCAGAGGTATCCGAAGTAGTTTGTGTTCAGCAACACCCTAACATCGTATGGCAGCATGATATCACAGCCCTATTCTTATTCTTCTGGCGCCCCTCCAGTAAACGACCCATTCCGGCTCCACTTCTACGGGAATTCTCTTCAATATAGGCGTCAGTCGCCAGACCTCAGGCAGCTCCTCCTTTCTTTTGCTGTACGTGGATATGTACTGGCTGTATTTTTCTATAAAAAGGTTTCTGACCTTTGTCAGCTTCAAAAGGTTTGGAAGGAAATTGTGGAGGTCGTAGTACTTGGCCCTGCCAACTATCAGAACCGCTTTGTTTCCGAAAAAGTCCTTTGGATCCCTCTCGTCTATCAGCACCGCGATTCTGTTGTTTTTCTTGAGCAGCTTGAACTTCTTGCTGGCCTTCGAGGTTACGAAATAGACATTTCTCCCGTCGAAGACCTGTACGACAGGGGTTATGTGGGGGAAGTCCTCACCTTCGTGGCCGACGTAGGCAAACTTTGCCTTCTCGAGAAGCTCCGTTATGTCTGGAGGCAGCCATGGAACCTGCCTTATCAGAGATATGGACAGCATTGAAAAGGTTATGATCGAGAGGGAGTATATTACCACGAAAACGGTCAGATGCTTGTCGGGAGAGAGGACGGGGAAGAGCAGCAGAGCTGTTAGACCGTAGGCGAGCCCCCTCCTGTCCATCCTTTCCATTGCCCTCAAGTCGTTCAGGAGAGTGTGTTCGAGACCTTTCCTCCTTTTGGAAGCCTTAAAGAGCTTGAACGACCTGATGAAGCACAGAGCATAAACCCAGATGCCGATGCCAGCCCTGTACGCCACATCCCATGCAAGGATGGCTGCGAAGGCTATGACAACAGGGTTATCGCTCAGGTAGTACTGGATAAGGAATGGGTTGAGGTATAGGTACATCACAAGGGGTATGAAGATTACCAGCCCTGCAAAAAGTTCGGGGCGTTTCTTGCTAAACAGCATGTCCCTGTACCACTCAATAATCCTGTTCTCCTCCTCACTCAGCGACGGGCGGAAGGCCCGTATCGTTGGAGCAATTATCAGCGTCAGCCTGCTCCATATAACCACCACCAGAATCGTCAAACTTCCCATGACGATGGACCTTGGAGGGAGGCGGTAGTAGAGAGATATCCCGATGCCTATAAAGAGCATCAGAAGGAGCTGAAAGGTCGTCACGTGCCTGCCTTTCAGAAAAGAAAAAGGTGGAATTCTCTCGACAATGAGCTCGTAAACCCACTTGTCCATCTCAGTCCTCCAGGAGGTCTGAGAGGTCCCACTCCTCCTCTTCAAACTCGAAGCTTTCAAACTCCTCCGTTTCTTCCTCCTCTTCCGCTGTTGCGACCTCCTGAACCTGCTCCTCCACTATTGCAGCCAGCGCCTGCCTGACAATCCTCTCGTATTCCTCCAAATCCGTGCCGTAAACCTCCATTGCAAGCTTCGACTCTTCAGTCCCTCCAAAAACCCTTATCCTTTCCAGCGTTCTCCTGGCAGTCTCGCAGACCCAGATGTCCCTCGTAATCCTGTCAACCACATTTATGCTCTCCGGAACGACCCTCACGAAGTTCCTCTCCAGCCCCTCGAAAACCCTGACTTTCCCAACGATGGCAATCAGCTCGGGAGGCTCAATTTCTATTATGCTCTCAAGAGCGTCAGGCTGGTACCTGCCGATAAATGCTGTGAAGACTCCTGTCGGGTCACTAATGCGGAGCCTCCAGAGGTTCGAGTCCGCACCGACCTCTTCTTTATCAAGCAATACGCCAACCGAAAAGACCCTGTTAACCTTCGCTCCCGTGGGGGTTAGCACATATGCGGGCTCTCTTTCGCCTGCAGGCTCTATCCTGTGGGTCGACCTGCTGAGCTCATGTGCGAACAGCCTCACGGCAACCTCTCTTCGCCTTATGGCGTCTGTCATCTTTATTCCCCCTTACAACCCCTCTCCTATCTCCTCAGCCCCTTCAGCCTGTATCTCTTCGAGGAGCTCTTTAGCGCTGGCCTCTCTTATGAACTCCACATGCTTCACCAGCAAAAACCTCTCCCCTCTGGTGCCCTCCACTTTCAGGTACCTCCCCAGGAGCTTCTTTTTGAGCTCAGACAAGACGGCGTTTCTGTCGAGAGTTTCCTGAGCGATTTTTAGGGCCTCGTCAAGCCCCATCCCTGTCAGCTCCTTTATGTTGTCCTGGTTCAGGATTACCTCGTAGATGCTTGCCCCGTCATCAAGAACTCCCTTTATGCGGAGGTCATCGTAGCCCTTAACCTTCCCGTGCACCGGGCAGATGCCCTTCGTCATAACCCTCCTGCACTCAGAGCAGCGCTGAATGAGGCCGCTGTTCTGCTGTATCGCCACAAGAGCCCCTACAACTTCTATTTCCCTGGGAGGGAGCTGGATTTCCTCATCTATCTCGACAATCTCGCTGAAGCGGTTTATGTTGACCTGCAGCCTCCCGCCAAAGGAGTCCGTAACCACATTCTTGAAGAGGTAGCTCTTACCCTCCTCGACCTCTCCCTTGCCCGCCTTCGCCCATATGACGAACTTGACCATGCCAGTTTCGTCTCCGATGAGTCCCACCTGCGACACATTGGGGCTGGTAGCATCCCAGAGCTGAACAACTCTCGCTTTAAGACTGACCCACTCGCCAGCCTTGCTGATGTCGCCAATTTTCACCAGCGCGCTCTCCCTCTCTACCAGCTGCTCTCTGGAGACCTCGTGCTCCTTCATCAGCCAGTTAGTGATGGTGCGTACAGCCTCCCCTTCAGGAACCTTGAACTCGTGGATCAGGAGTTTGAGCCTCTTTACGATCTCGCTTTTCTCAACCTCGACACCCGCATTCCTGAACCTGGAAACTATGCTGTCTGCAAGGGAGGCTATTTTCTCGTCTTTAACCATTCAATCACCCACTCAGATGTTGTCCTGACCATACATAAATTTGGTGGAGTTCAGGTAACGGTCA
>CAZHKD010000096.1:0-6379 GCA_964533255.1 uncultured archaeon
GTGGGGAGGGCTTGGAGGCTCTCTCGACACACCAGTGGTTAAAGAAGAGCTCGCAGCATACGGATTGACTCTGACAGACTGGCTATTCAAAGATGTGACGGTCTGGACAGCAACGCTTCACGGTATTGTAGGCTTGTTTATACCATTGCTTGGAGCCACATTTATGGTAAGGTGGAGCGGAGGCAGACTGAGCGACGTTAAGGATGCGGCTCCAAGCCTACTGCTTGCTGGTGTTAGTTTTGTCGTTCCGTATTACATCCTCGCGAGATTCACCGGACCGTATTTCCCTTCACTGCTCGGTGCAGCAGTAGGTTTGGTCATATACTCCTTAATACTTAAGGCTGGCATACTAACACCTTCGAGAGTTTGGGATTTCTCAGAGTCGGGGAAGGTAGCTGTCGAAGAAGAGTGGCCCAGTATAAGAAACTTCAAAGTTTCTGAAGCGATAGTACCATACGCACTCGTCGTGGCAGGATTATTGGTAACGAGGTTAATCCCAGGAGTAACAGCATTCACTAAATCCCTAGCAATTTCTATTCCAGCAATTCTGGGTACAACACTTGCACACAAGTTTACACCGCTCTACAATCCTGGAACCATATTCGTAATTGCTGTATTGATAAACAACGTGATATTCAAGCTTGGGAGAGAACACGCCACCTACACCTTTTCAACAACGATAAAGAGAGTTATACCAGCAGCCATAGCTTTGATATTTGCTGTAGCACTTTCGCAGGTTATGATGAATTCTGGACACAACGAATCCGGAATGGGAAGTATGCTACAGGTTATGGCTGAGAGCGTGGCGGTGGTAACAGGGAAATACTACATATTCTTGGCAGTCTTCGTTGGAATCCTCGGAGCATACATGGCCGGAAGCAACACCGTTTCCAACATACTCTTCGGCGGTTTCCAGTATGAAATTGGTGGAATGATAAACGTTCCAAAAACAATAATTGCTGCCCTGCAAAACGTTGGAGGGGCCGTAGGGAACATGATATGTGTTTTCAACGTTGTTGCGGTCTGCACAACTGTGGGCATACTCGGTGAGGAGGGGCTCGTAATCAGGCGAAACCTTTTACCCACAGCGATTTACGGAATATTAGCGGGGATACTGGCAGCGCTCGCAGTATTTGTTTTCAGAGTTG
This sequence comes from uncultured archaeon, assembly GCA_964533255.1. GTDB lineage: Archaea > Halobacteriota > Archaeoglobi > Archaeoglobales > Archaeoglobaceae > JdFR-37. The sequence continues at coordinate 1,149 of CAZHKD010000096.1, forward strand.
GTTTTATAATTTAAAAATTTATATATTTTAGTCGTCCTATTTATCTGGAGTGGACGCCTTCAAGCACTGCAGCAGTCTGCTGAGCCCGCAACGTCTCCTCTATCTCCCTCCTCTCCTTTTTCACCCGCTCGTTCGCCAGCTTCCTTCAGTAGCCCTTCGATAAACTTCACGTAGAATGGTCTGCAGCACCTGCCGGAGGGGTTTGTGACCAGGCAATGCCCGCCATTTCCAATCCCTGTCATCTCTTCCACCTGCTCAACGCTTCTGGCACCCATCTTTATTGCCTCGATAACGTCCTCCTCCGTGACCTGCTTGCAGTAGCACAACGGCTTTGGTGAGCCTTTTTCCTTGAAAAATACCTTTGTCTTCACCTCTTTAACTGTGAACCTAACTTTTCCGTCGAAATACACGACATCACATTCCGGGTTCGGGCAGAAGTGGAAGTCATCGCTGAGCAGGTGCCAGTATTCGGGATTGACGTGGCTCCCAACTGTTATTTTCTTCACCTTCCACCCTTCCGTTCCGCAAACACACTTCACCTCTCCACCTCCTTAATTTCGTTATCCAACCTCATCTAACCTCAATATCTGACAGTACCGTAACGACATAGGGCTTCGGCACCTTTGCCGCTATCTCCTGCTGACTGACCAGCGATGGGTTGTAGATCACCACAGCCAGCCCTTTAGCATAGAATACCTCAACCTTCACGATCCCGTCCAACTGCAAAAGAGACGCTCTTATAGCCTCTGCGCAGCTTTCGCACGTCATGCCGTCAATTTTCAGCCTGAGCTCCCTCAGTTCTGAGGCTGAATTGACGTTGGAGTTCATGTCTGTTCCTCCAGACATCGTGGCCGTGACATAGGGTATTATGGCAAAGTTGATGACACCGAAGATGGCGATGAACGTGAGGAGGGTTGTGGCTATGAACCTGCTCTCGCTCCTCAGCAGCTGTTTGTAGCTACAGGCACACTGCTTCGCCTTCCTTCGCAAGTGGTTTGCGATGGAGAGCAGAATAAAAGCCGTGCCTGCAAGGATAAAGTAGTTTCTGTAGGCCCCCATGGAGGCTGCTAAGCTGAAATTGCCGATGCCAATCAGAAGGAGAAGCAGAGAGCCAAGGCAGCATGCAGATGAGATTAGGCCTCCGACTGCACCTCTTACCGTGCCGCTGATGCCAGCGTTCATCGCACCACCTTTTGAAGAGCATCCTCCTGAATCGCATCTTCCTCCTTCAGAACTCCACAGCTAACGAGCTTCTTCCGATATTCAGCCATGTAATCTTCAAGATCGTCCAGAATTCTGTTTGCAACCTCACTCATCCTGTAAATCCTGTTTTTCCCCCTCTGCTCTACCTCAACGAAACCGCAGTTGAGAAGGCATTTCAGGTTGTGCGACACTCTGCTCTGCTCGTATCCGAGCCTGTGGCATATCTCAGACACGCTCAGCTCCCCCTCTTTTCTGAGAAGCATCACGATGTCGAAGCGGGTTCTGTTGGACAGCACGTTCGCAAAGTGTTTCCATGATTCATATATCATATGATGTTAATGTCATTTGTTTGGATATATAAAGTTTTTCAGGCTGGAGTTTTGATGTCTGGATTGTGGGACCTTTATCGTCGTAAATATTCGGTCAGGCTATTTACATCATGTCTGAACCACATTTAAACACTTTGTAATGGTAAAATTAATTTAGCAGTGGTTCAAAGCTACTTGCATGGGTGAAATATATCGGAAACCTGTCAGGGTGAGGAGTGTATTCACTATCGACTCCGAAACAGCTAAGGCGCTGGAAGACCCGATCAGAGTGGCGATACTGGAAATTCTTTCAAAAAAGAGCTGTTCCATTGTGGAAATTGCTGAAGAGCTGGAAAAGATTGGGATAAAGAAAGCTCCTACCACCATCCGCCATCACGTTGATATTCTGAAAAAAGCAGGATTAATTGAGCTTACCAGGCTTGAGGATGTTAGAGGAGGAGTTCTGAAATATTACGCATCCAACACCAGAATTTTCCACCAGAGCCTGCCTGAAGGCTTCGAGGAGAGTATGAGAGAGGCAATAGATGATGCAAAGACGGGTATTGGGAAAATTGCTCAAAGGATCGGTGAAAAATACAGAAATGAAATTCTTGAGGTGGCTAACCGCCTGAAGCACTGCCCCTACTGCAGCGATGAGCACTTTGTGGAGTACGTTGTAGTTCAGGTTCTTAACAGAGCAATTGCAGAGCTGGCAGGAGAAGGGAAAATGGCTGTCGTTTCTGGAATAAATGAGGTAAAAACGGAAGAAGATCAGAAGTAAGGGGATGGTGGAAAGATGCAGGAGGTGGAGGTAGCCGGCGGTACAACTCAGAGACACCACATTAAAATAGGTGGAATGGCCTGCTCCTTCTGCGTCAGCACGATAAAGAAAGCTCTCTCCGGAATTAAGGGAATAAAGAGCGTAAATGTTTCTCTCGCACACGAAGAGGCTCTTGTCGAATACGATCCTAGATTGATAAAGCCATGGGAGATTGATGAAGTGCTGATGAAGCTCGGCTACACCGTGAGAGACCCGAAAAAGCTCAGGAGCTTCGAAGAGGAGGAGGCCGAACTCATACGGGAAAGGAGAAGGCTAATCGTTGCAGCTATTATCGTCGGACTTTCGCTGTCCATGATGGTCTCCATGTGGATCGGGATGAAGAAATGGTGGTATCCCCATGCCATGTTTTTCCTGGCTCTCCTGATGGTTTTCGTTCTCGGGTGGAACATACTGAAAATGGCGTACTACTCCCTTAAGCGAAGAATCCTGAACCAGCACGTTTTGATGGAGTTCACGGCTTTCAGCGGCATAGCTGGTGGTCTGCTGGGCTACGTATTCCCGGAGTTTCCCAGGGCTGACTTCTTTGCAGTCTCAATTTTCGTCACGGCATATCACATCCTGTCGGGCTACGCATCTCTTCTCGTGAGAACGAAAAGCTCGCAGGCTGTGAAAAAGCTCCTTTCTCTGCAACCGGCAACAGCGAGACTGGTGGTGGAGGGAGTGGAGAGAATAGTTCCGGTTGAGCGGCTGAAGAAGGGAGACGTGGTGAAGGTTAAGCCTGGCGAGACAATTCCGGTGGATGGTGTTGTTGTCCAGGGAGAAAGCGGAGTGAATGAAAGCATAGTTACCGGCGAGTCCCTGCCGGTGGAAAAGAAGCCGGGAGATGAGGTTATTTCGGGCTCGATAAACCTGACGGGAGTTCTCCTGATAGAGATAACCAGAGTTGGAGAGGAGAGCTTCCTTTACAGAGTTGCCAAGTACGTGGAGGAGGCAAGAGCATTAAAGCCCGGTATTTTGCAGCTTGTTGATAGAATTCTGAAGTACTACATCCCCTTCGTGATTTTCTTTGCAGCTCTGGGCTTCATCGTCTGGACTGCTGGTTTGTGGATTTTAACCGGAGAAACCGACATCAAAAAGGCCGTCTATGCTTCGCTGGCAGCTCTTGTAATGGGGTATCCCTGTGCTCTGGGCATGTCCACGCCTCTGGCAATGATAAGGGGTGGTGGAGAGGCTGCGCTGAGGGGAATTCTCATGAGGAGCGGCGAGGCATTTCAGGTTTTCAAGGACGTGAAGAAGGTTGTTCTCGACAAAACCGGTACGCTCACAGAAGGTGAGCCGGAAGTCGCAGAAATCATGGTTTTCGAGGGAAATGAGCGTCATCTGCTAGCCCTGGCCGCATCTCTTGAAAGCAATTCGGAACACCCAATAGCCAGAGCGATAATCAAGGAGGCTGAGAGGAAAGGAGTATCCATCAGAGAGGTCGATAATTTCAGAAGTATGGCAGGATTTGGAGTTGAAGGAGTAATAGATGGTAAAAAGGTAGTTATTGGGAGCATGAGGATGATGGAGGAGAAAGGAGTGGACATTAGCGATTTCACTGGCATCACGAAGAAAATGGAGGAGAAAGGACAAACCGTTGTCTTGATTGCAGCAGACGGCAGGCTGATTGGTGCGGTGGGCATAGCTGACAGAATAAGGCCTGACGCGAGAGATGCCATTGAAGAAATGAAAAGGCTTGGACTGCAGCCTGTGATGCTTACAGGAGACAACGAGAGGGTTGGAAGAGCTGTTGCGAGAGAGCTGGACATAGAGGAGGTGATTGCAAACGTTCTACCTGAACAGAAAGCCGAGCACATAAGAAAGCTTCAGAGAGAGGGGTACAGGGTTGCAATGGTTGGAGACGGAATCAATGATGCTCCAGCCCTCATGCAGGCAGATGTCGGCGTGGCAATTGGAACCGGCACAGACATCGCCATAGAGAGTGCAGACGTAATAATCATGAGCAACAGGTTATCAGCCTTCCTTGATGCCTACAGTATAGCGAAGATGAGCTACGCCAAGACTAAGCAGAATCTGGCGATAGCATTCCTATTCAACGGTATCGGCGTCCCCCTTGCAGTGACGGGCATCGTGCACCCCATCTGGGCAATGGCAGCCATGGTGGCAAGCGTGTCTCTGGTTTTGCTTAACTCTTTCGCAACAAGGTTGCTGCAGATGTGAGGAAAAAATTAAACTTTCTGGAAGCGTTTAAATATTAATTATGTACTAAAAATCAGTATGGTGATGGATTATGGAGGGGAAAGATAAAGTAGTTCTAATCGTTGCAATTCTTGCAGCATTTGCCATAGGTCTTAGCATTGTAAATATGTTCTGGATGAGCAGGTACCCTATGACTCCCTTACAGTCACCCTCCTATTCTCCACAGCCTGCCCAGTATAAATCAAATGGCGAGCTGATTTTCATGACCGGTGTCAATGAGGAAGGTGAGAGAGTACCATTCGTTGGAGGTCCCCAGTGGCTATACATGCACGGCGGTGGATGTGCCAGCTGTCATGGAACTGACGGAAAGGGCGGTGTATATCCCATGATGTGTGATGTAAAAACGCCCGATATCAGATATTCGACGCTCACTGAAGAGCATGGGATGAGCGAGGAGGACATAAAGAAGGCGATAACACGGGGCATTGATGGTGAGGGTGAGGAGCTGGATTACTGCATGCCGAGATGGCAGATGAGTGAGAAGGACCTGAATGATGTGGTGGAATATCTGAAGGAGTTATAATATCGCTTAAACGCGGCTTATCCCCACAGAACAGCCTCTTGAGGTTCTCGTCACTGTAATCCTTGATGGTAGAAGCCAATCTCTCCCTTCCATCAATTCACGTCTCCAACCCCTCCCTGATCCTCACGTACTCCTCGTAGTCTATCTCTCCTCTGGC
>CAZHKD010000097.1:0-6295 GCA_964533255.1 uncultured archaeon
CTGCACAGCGTTCTTTCCTCTCCACCCCTTACAGGACTGTACAGCGAAGCAATAGTGTTCTACATACCCGAAAAAGATGGGTTTGGTATAGTGGGCAGGGGCTACAGGAAAAAGACTCCATTAGGGCTCACCTTCGACGAGATGGAGCGGATAATTGCTGGTCAGCAGGTGGAGGGCTTTGTGGGCATAAGCTTCGCCTACATGAAAAGTGAAAAGTTCCTGAAAAGCGAAGGTGGCTGGAGGAGAGTAGTCTGGGTTTCTCCAGACGTCCACGCCTACATCTCCGGATTTCTCAGGGAAGATTTGATTGAGGAGATCGAAGTTGGTTGAAGCGTGGAGTTCGGCAACCGAAAAGCTAAAATCATTTAACGATTATCACTATAATGATGAATCACGATTATGCCGGTGATGGAGGCGACGAGGGTAAGCTCAGTCTGGACATAATAGTTGGCCTCACCATTTTCCTCCTCAGCTTCGTCTTCATCATTCAGTACATACCCACCATCTTCGCTTCTGAGAGAGCCGAAATAGCCCTCTACCCTTTAGCCTACAGAATATCTGCCCTTCTCGCTGAAGACCCGGGATACTGGAGCAACGGGAGCGTAAACGGAACTGACTGGGAGAATTATTATTCCGTTCAGAACGTGGAGGTCAGGCCGGGATTGATGGGTTCCGAAGCTAACGTGCTTGATCCGGATAAGGTAAATGCATTAAAGAACTTCTACCTCTCTGCCGGAGAGGATGAGCTGAGGAAGGCTCTGGGGCTGGAGACCCCCGACAGAAAGTTCGGATTCAACATTTCCCTTCAGCTCCTCTCAGGCAATTCTTCAAATCCCGCCTATTCCATGAACGGCGGCCAGCCCCTGCTTCTGATTGGCGATCCAGTTCCGGACTGGAGAGACGTGGCGAAATACGAGAGAATAATTGCCTTCGAGAACACTTCGACGGTTTCGGACATCTCAAGTAAAGTCGATACGCCGAACACCGTCAACTACAACTTTGCAGTTCCGACTCCCGTCGGTTCATTCGTCATAGTGATACTGGACAGAAACGACAATCAGTCTGCAACAACCCCATGGATGAGGGTGGACGTGAACGGCAATCGCGTCATCGACGTCTCCGGAAATGACACCATTGACACCTTCGACCTGACGGACACCATCAACCAGTACAGCGGAACCGTTAACGTGGATGTACAGGTGCACAACGTGAGGGGCTACGTAATCTCAACCAACGCCGGGGAGTATATTGGGGGGAGGATAGTTGCCAAGCTGGTTGTTGCGGTGTGGTGAAAGGCAGAGTAAGGGACAGATGATAACGCTGGAAGGTGTCATCGCTGCAGTGCTCATACTCAGCGTAGCCTACTTCCTCTTCCAGAGCACCATGATAATCTCCCCCGTGTCTGATGAAGTTGTCTACGTTCAGATGAGACAGTACGGGCAGGACGCTCTCACGATCCTCAACAACGAATCCGGAGCAGAGGACACCCTTCAGTACGTTTTGAAGCGGATAAACGGCTCCTACGTTCCAGATAAACTTCTTACCAGCCTGAATAAACTGCTTCCAGACTACACGGACTTCAACCTCCAGGTTTACTACGTGAACATGACAACAAATGAGGTTGAGGTGTACAACATCACAAACCGCATCCCCACTTCCACAACAGTCACCGCCTCCACGTACGTCGTCATCAGAAATGGAGAATTTGTGGACGGTTCCCCCTTCAAGCTCAACTCGTCAGGCATTGAGGGTTCCAACGCAAATGTCCCGATACTGCTGGAGGTGAGGCTGACGCTATGGAGGGTCTGAAGGACACCAGGGGGCAGATAATCATAACCATGGCTTTGATGATAGCAATACTGCTCGCCGGACTCTCTTACGTTTACTCCCAGAACCTTCTGGCGGGAACCGAGACGTCAATAACCCAGCTGAATTTCCCGAAGAACGAGATCAGAGACCTGAGGAGGATTGCTGTTGAGGAGCTCACAGATTACGCTAGAGAACCGTCATCCTTCCTTGATCATGTCAAAGAGCTCGACAGGCAGATAACAACCCTCTACGCACTCCATGGAGCCTACGCAAGCATAGATGTTTTCGACATCAAAAAGAGCGTTGTTGGGGGGCAGGAGAAGATCACATCCTTCATGGTGAAAATCGTCTTCAGCAACACGGAGGTAGAGTATGAGGAGACCATCCCTGTTCAGCTCACGTGATTCGGAAAGAGGAGTTTCGATCCTCATAGAGTATCTGATCCTATCCGGCATACTCATGGTCTTCTTCGCCTTCGTTGTTTTCCAGTTCAATGACGTGCTGGGCAAAACACCTCTGTCAACGACCATGACGAACCAGTTTCAGGACGTTGGAAACCAGATTGCTGTAAAGCTGACGGACATCTCCCTAATAGCACCGGAGAACGGTTATGTCAAGGCCAGAGTCTTCATGCCCTACACAGTCGGAGACTACGACTTCAAGGCGGAATTCACGCAGGTGAACGGGCAGTACGTCCTGAAAATTTCGTCAGAGAGGGCCGGGAAGAGCGAGTACGTGCCGATCAACAACATCGCATTGAAGGTTCTGCCTGTTGGCTCCACCTTCAGCATAACTCCCGTCCACGAGATAGAGTACACGAAGTACAGCCACGTGATGCCCACAGCAGTGGCGTTAGCGTATCCGACGACGGTGGAGGTTGGGAGCAGCGTCACCTTCGACATGACCCTCTCAACCGGGGAAGGCGATCTGTGGTTCAGGTGGGATTTTGGGGATGGTAGCAGCTATGAGGCAAAGTACGATCCGAACGACCCGTCCCAGTCCCTGGTTGAGCACTCGTACTCTTCTGAGGGCACCTACACAGCAACTCTCACGGTGTGGGACAGCTACGGATACTCAGACAGCAGCACCATAAACATAACAGTCATCCCACAAAGCCAGGAAATCGACCCGTACCTCTTCGCCACCAAATACGTCATTCCAGAAGTTACCGAGCCGGGCAACCCCGTTCAGATCGTAATTTACCTCAGAGGGGGAGGAATAATCGAGCAGGCCAGGAACATAAGCGTGATGCACGTGATTGACGTTTCAGGAAGCATGGACCCGGATTATTACGGAACTAATGGATATACGCTCTACAACTCAACCAGCGGAACTGCATTGCCGTCCAAGTGGGAAAATTACGTAAATGTGGACAGCAGCTTTTCGAGCCTGACCGTCAAAGCGTACACGTCAGGTGGCAAGGATATAGACCTGTGGGTCAAATCCCCCGACGGTGATTTTGCGAGGGCGCAGTACTTCATTACTAATGGAGAGATGTATTTCGTTCAGAACCCTGTGGAAGGCAACTGGACAATAAGCGTCGTTGCCGATTATCCGACGGGCAGCGATACCGTGACGGTGGAAGTTGAAAAGGACGGTTACTTATGGGGATGGGGATGGTGGTATTCATACTCTCCTGGAACTCAGGTTGCATCCTGGAATTTCGTGTTGAATGCCAACGCATCAGTCACCACATTCCAGATTCCGACCGTAGAAAACCTGAAAATAGAAGCAACTCCAGTAAATGGCACCAAAGAACTCCATTTATGGGTTCAGGAGCCCGGAGGATCTTTGAAAGGACCATATTCCTCATCATCAGGACAGTATTACACTGACACAAATGCAGGGGGGGTCTACACAGCATACGTGGTTGGGGACTTCCCGTACGGCACACAGGACTACTACCTGACGGCAGACATTGCAAAGATCGATGCGGCAAAAATAACTGCAAAGACGTTTAACGGATTTCTGAGGGGAAGTGACCAGGTGGGAGTTGTCTCATTCGGCGGCACAGGGAGCGGAGGCAGGACTCCGAGGATAACCCTTGACCAGTACCTCACCAACGACACAGTTCAGGCCAATGCCAGCATTGGTAACCTCTATGCATCCGGTGGAACCCCGCTGGGAGGCGGGATAAAGAAGGCGAGAGAGGAGCTCGTTGCAAACACCACTCCCGGCAACATTCCGGTTATGATTATCCTGTCCGACGGGAACCCCACCATAACTTCAGCCGGTCAACCTTCCGAAACCCTGGCAATTCAGGAAGCCCTTAACGAGGCAGAAATCACGAAGCAAACTCAGGTAAACAACGAATCCATTCTGATCTACACAATAGGTTTTGGTAGCGACGCCAATGCCACTCTTCTCCAGCAAATCGCCACGTCTCCTGACTACTACTTCTTCGCCGCCACGTCTGAGGAGCTTCAGAGCATCTACGAGCAGATTGCAAAGGAGCTGAAGGAGCGGGCTGCAGTAAACATAACCATCACTGACGTGCTGACGTCCGATGTAACCCTTTCACAGCCGCCAGCAGGTGCCAATGTGAGCTATGCTGGCAACCAGACGGTCATCCAGTGGAATATAAGCAGCATCAGGATAAACGAGACCTGGGTGGGCAGCTTTGAGGTGGTGCCGAACACGGAGGGGGTGATAGCAACCAACGTTTATGGAGTATCGAATGTCACCTTCATCCCCTGGCCGTTCACCGGCAACTTCACAACGATCTACCTGCCCGTGCCCGAGCTGAACGTAACCCGGCTCAGTCCCGAAAAGGTTGTGTTAAAATGAAGCGAGACGTTTCAGGTGTTTCGGAAGTCCTGGACAACATACTGATAGTGGCCATGATATCCATAACGATATCCATCATACTCCTCTATGGCCTCCCGGTAATAGACTCGCACCAGAAGGCTATAAGAGAGAGAAACGTAGTTTCCCAGCTCGTGTATCTAAGTGAGCAGCTCTCGAAGGTGTCAGCAGACGTTTTCCCTGTTGCGACCACCAGAATTGCCCTTTCTGGCGGGTCTCTCTCAGTCTCTGGAGGAACCCTCGTAGACATCACGGTCAGAAACTCATCCGGAATTGTTTTGCAGTTGAGTGAGGACTTGGGGGCCATTGAATACTCAAGCTCTGAGTTCTCGATGGCAATAGAAAGCGGCGGAGTCTTTGGAGATATCGTCATCTCGCCTCCCAAAATTTATGTTCTGGGCGGGAATGTGAGTATAGCCCTGCTCAAAATCGTCGGGAGCGGTTCGGTGGCAGGCGGGCTGGGTGGAGGAGTTGCAAACCTCGTCCTGAAATTCAACTCAAGTAAGAGCTACATTTTCAACGAATCTGGGAATGTGACCATTGAGGTCAGGACGAAGCACATCAAACCCTGGAGGCAGTTTTTTGCAAAGTTCGGAAGCGTTGGGGAAGATCAAAATGAGGTTGAAATAACCATTCCATTTGAGCGGCTTACACTAACCGAGTACGTGGTGGATGTGAGGATAGGATGAGCAGCAAAGGCGTTTCGGAGATAGTCGGATTTGCCCTGATCTTCGGAATAGTGATAGTAGCTATTGCCATGGTTTTCAGCTATGCGTACACAATGGTAGATGAGTCAAAGGAAGACGTCAGATTTGAGAGCATGGTTCAGGGCTTCAGGAAAATACAGGATGCAGTCGAAAGCGTTGTTTATGGAAGGAGCTCAAAAAAGGAGATAAGAATTCTTCTGAGCGGTGGAGAAGTGCACACAATTCGCGATAATGGTGTGACTGTAAAGGTCATCATAAACAATTCAACAGTCTTTCAGAAATCTAATATAATGGGCGGGCTTGAGTACAGCTACCCTGACTACACTATGTCCTTCGAGAACGGCGGAGTATGGCTGAAATCCCGCGATAGAACCACGATGATCTCTCAGCCCAGGATATTCATTTACAAGAAAAACGTCAACAATGAAACGATTGTCTTCATCGCCCTGACGTCCATCTACGGTAGCGGTTCAGCGGGAGGAGAGGGCATGGTTACTCTTGTCTTCGATTTGAATTCGGCGGAAGTGAACGTGTTTAATCAGAGCGGATACATTTACATGAATATAAGTTCCGGCTATGTGGATGCCTGGAAAAAGTACTTCGATGAGCTGAGGGGTTACTCCAACAACACCGTGCTGCAGACGGACCTGACAGGCAGTAGGCTGAACGTTTCCATGTACTTCAACCGGCTGGTTCTGGCGAGCTACAGTATAGATGTCAGGATAGAGTGAATTTATATTTTGGGATGTTTTTTCAGGATAAATTCTGATCTGAATTCATTCAGAAAAAGAAATTTGAAGGGAAAAAACCGTACAGGGTTATTCGACGAAAGGATTCCTCCTGGTATGTCCAGCAAACGTTCACGAAAGCAGAGTTTACTGTTCGCTACTTCGAGCGTTAGCTGAGGTAGTAGACAAATTCAGGTTAACCGAAAAATTTTTAAATTTTAGGACACCCTAAAACGATTGAGGTGG
>CAZHKD010000098.1:0-6269 GCA_964533255.1 uncultured archaeon
GAGAACTTGGCGGGATGATTGTAAGAACAGAAAAGGAGGGCGTTAGAATTGAGCAATAAACGCCTCAAAATCCTCAAGATAGGTGGATCGGTTATAACAGACAAGAGTAAAGGTGTAACGAATAGGGCGAGGACGGAAGAAATCAGGAGGGTAGCGGAGGAGATCTCCAGGGTCCCTGACGGACTCGTACTGGTTCACGGTGTCGGCTCCTTCGGCCACCCACATGTGGAGAAATACGGTCTGCTGCACAAACTCCACCCCCTAGGTCTGGCAGAGACCCACGCTTCGTGCAGGGAGCTGAACCTGATGATATGTAGGGAGCTTGTGGCCAGAGGTGTTGCTGCGATAAGCGTATCTCCGTTCAACGCCTTCTCAATCAGGAATGACGAGTTCGTGGCCCCTTTAGACCTTATCAGGCAGCTCGTGGAGAATGGACTTGTGCCGGTTCTTCATGGAGATATGGTGGCAGGGGAGGGCAAGTATAAAGTAATCTCAGGGGATAAGATTGTGGAAATGATAGCTAACGGAATGAGGGCGGAGGCTGTTGGCTTTGCCACTGACACGCCCCTTTTAATCGATGGTGAAGTTGTGGACGAGCTGAGCCGGAAAGAACTCCACAAAATTCTGGGCAAAATAGGGGATGCAGGTGAGAAATCAGACGTAACCGGAGGCATGAGGGGTAAGCTGGAAGTCATACTTAGGATTGGTTGCGAAGTTGCCGTCTTTCAGGCCAGTAAAGGGGCCATAGAGAAATTCCTGAGGGGTGAGAGAGTTGGAACGGTCATACGATAGGCCACCAGGTGAGGGGGCAGCCGGTGAGATGATTAAGAATAGGAAGCTCGATCACGTCAGGATATGCATTGAAGAGCAGGTGGAATCAGGCTACACGGGCTTTGAGGACGTCATGTTCATCCACCGATCATTGCCCGAGGTCGATCTGGACGAAATCGATACGTCTGTCACATTTCTCGGCCATGAGTTCTCCGCACCGATCCTCATAGCCTCAATGACCGGCGGCCATCCTGAAACCAAGATGATAAATGCGAATCTGGCTGAAGCAGCAGAGATGCTGGGTATAGGCATGGGAGTTGGGAGCCAGAGGGCTGCGATAGAAGATGAGAGCGTCGTCGATACATTTTCTGTTGTAAGGGAGAAGGCTCCAAAGGCCTTTATCTACGCAAACATAGGCATGCCCCAGCTGATGGAGGGGGGAGTCGAGATTGCCGAGAAGGCCATAGAAATGATCGATGCAGATGCCATTGCCATACACCTCAACTTTCTCCAGGAGGCTATCCAGCCTGAAGGTGAGACGAAGGCGAAGGGAGCACTGAATGTAATAGGGGAAGTGACCCGGGAGCTCAAAGTTCCGGTGATAGTCAAGGAGACCGGAGCGGGGATAACTAGAGATATTGCCGTAAAGCTGAGGGATTGCGGAGTTGATGCCATTGACGTTGGCGGGAAAGGTGGAACAAGCTGGAGCGGAGTAGAAGTGTACAGGTTGAGCGACGACATCTCAAAAAATGTGGGGAGAGATTTCTGGAACTGGGGAGTTCCAACAGCCTTTTGCGTTGTGGAGACCGGCAAAATACTCCCCACCATCGCCACCGGTGGGATCAGGAATGGAATAGAGGTGGGTAAAAGCCTCGCCCTGGGCGCCTCCATGGCATCATCAGCACTGCCATTCCTCCAGCCCGCAACTGTGAGCGTTGAAGAGGTAGTTAAAATCATAAATTACTTCATCAGAGGGCTCAAGACGACCATGTTCCTTACCGGCTGCTCAAGAATTGATGAGCTCAGGAATGTGGAGGTATTCATTACCGGAAAGCTTAAGGAGTGGATGGACTTCAGGGGGTTGAGCAGATGAGCGAAGTGGGCAAAATTGGAGATGGCGGAGAGAGTGGCAGTATGAGCAGCAACCTCAAGGAGGAAATTGCTGCCAAAGCTGAAATAATTGAGGGGGCGATCAGGAGATACCTCCCGGTAAAGAAGCCCGAAGGACTGTATAGGGCTACTCGACACCTCCTTTATGCCGGTGGGAAGAGGCTCCGGCCTGCGTTAACTCTGATAGCATGTGAGGCGATAGGTAAGGACTGGAAGCCAGTTCTTCCTGCCGCTCTTGCGGTCGAAACAATTCATACATTCACCCTCGTGCACGATGATATAATGGATAGAGACGAGTTGAGGAGGGGTGTTAAGACTGTCCATGCTGAATATGGCGAGCCGGTTGCCATTCTTGCCGGCGATACCCTTTTTGCAGAGGCCTTCGTCATACTTGCAGGATGTGATGTTGAGGCGGCGAATGTTGTCAGGGCTTCAAAACTTCTGGCAGAAGTGTGTGTGAAGATATGCGAGGGTCAGTACCTTGACATGAGCTTTGAGGACAGTGACAGCGTGAGTGAGGAGGAGTACCTTGAGATGGTGGAGAAAAAGACTGCGACGCTCCTGGCTGCATCATCAACTCTCCCGGCAATTCTCTACGGTGAGAGGGATGAAGTTGTTAAGGCTCTCTGGGATTACGGAATAAACTGCGGCATAGCCTTTCAGATTCAGGACGACATCCTCGACCTTGTGGGCAAGGAGAAGATAGGAAAGGACTGGGGCAGCGACATCGTTGAGGGCAAAAAGACCCTGATAATGCTGAAAGCAATGGAATTGGGCGTGGAAATTGACATCTACGGGCGAGGGGAGGCCAGTGTTAAGGAAATTGAAGAGGCTGTAAAAAAGCTGGAGGATTGCGGAGCGATAGAGTATGCAAGGAAAAAAGCGGTGCAGTTTGCTGAGAGGGCGAAGGAGAGTCTGAAGGTGCTGCCTGAAAGCCGTGCAAGAAAGCTGATGGAGCAGCTTGCAGACTATATAGTCACGAGAGAGCACTGAGTTGTGGTAATCGGAAATCAAAGGAGTGATGAGCCGTGACGGGCTCAAAGGAGTCAGGTAACAGAGACAAAATTCTCAGGATAATCGCTGCCAACGCAGCAAAGTACGGGAAACCCAACCTCAAGGCAGTTATGGGCAGGGTTATGGCGGAAATTCCGGAGATGAGGCAGAATCCCAAGGAGACCATGGAGATCGTCAGAAACCTGATATCGGAATTCGAAGCTTTGAGTGAAGCTGAGAAAAAGAAATTCTTGGATGGGGTTGAGGAGAAGAGGGTCGTTAAGGAGCATCGCTTACCAGCGCTGGAAGGTGCTGAGAAGGGCGTCGTCATGCGCTTCGCCCCCAATCCCAACGGCCCTCCAACCCTGGGTTCAGCGAGGGGCATCATAGTCAACAGCGAGTACGTGAAGATGTACGGCGGGAAGTTCGTTCTCCGGTTTGACGACACAGATCCCAGGACGAAGAGGCCCATGCTTGAAGCCTATGACTGGTATCTTGAAGATTGTGAGTGGCTTGATGCCAAGCCTGATGAGGTTGTTTACGCTTCAAAGCGAATCCCCATGTATTACGATTATCTTGTAAAGCTGCTTGAAATGGGCAAAGCCTATCCCTGCTTCTGCTCCCAGGCCGAGTTCAAGAAGTACAGGGATGCCGGCCAGGAGTGTCCTCACCGCAACACTGCCGTCGAGGACTCCCTTGAGGTCTGGGAGAAGATGCTCGAAGGCGCATATCGGGAGGGAGAGGTCGCTGTAAGAATAAAGACTGACATGAGGCACAGAGATCCCGCCATAAGAGACTGGGTTGCCTTCAGGATAATCTACGCCTCCCACCCCCTTGTAGGCGACGCATACCACGTTTACCCAACCCTTGACTTTGAATCTGCAATTGAAGACCACGTTCTTGGCATAACCCACATACTGAGAGGGAAGGATTTGATGGACTCCGAAAGAAGGCAGAGGTACATCTACAGCTATTTCGGCTGGGAGTACCCCATTACGAAGCTCTGGGGGAAGGTGAGCATTTTCGAGTTCGGAAAGCTTTCAACAAGTCAGCTCAGGAAGGAGGTTGAGGCAGGAAAGTACAGGGGATGGGATGACGCAAGGCTCCCAACCATAAAGGCCTTCAGGAGGAGGGGCTTCAGAGCCGAGGCGATACGGAAGTTCTTCCTTTCCCTTGGCGTAAGCGAGAACGACGTGAGCGTGAGCCTGAAGAACCTCTACGCAGAGAACAGAAAGCTGGTTGATAGCGAAGCTAACCGCTACTTCTTCGTTGCTGACCCCGTAAAAATTGTGATAGAAGGTCTTGAAGAGGTTAAGGAGGTAAAGATACCCCTCAAACCCGGAAGCGATGCTTTCAGGACTCTGAAGGGAGAGCAGGAGGTATACATCTCCTCTTCAGACTGGGAGAGATTTCAGGAGGGCGAGATTTTCAGGCTAAAGGAGTTCTGCAACGTGGAAGTGGTGGGCGAGGATGAAGAAGGGAGAGGAACAGTAAAGTTCGTATCCTGGGAGCTGGGCGAGGTGAAAAAAGGGAGGAACATCATCCACTGGGTTCCGGTGAGCGAAGCTGTAAAGTGCACGGTTGAAGGAGTAGACAGGGGCTACGAGGGCTACGCAGAGCGAAACGCTGTCAGAGATGTGGGGAAGGTCGTGCAGTTTGAGCGCTTCGCCTTCTGCAGGATAGAAAGGGTGGAAGAGGTAGAAGGAGAAGAGAACACAGCCCTTAAATGCGTTTACACCCATCCATGAAGGCGAAAGAGGAGTTTCGAAGGATCAACCCGGCTTTTGTTGAGAGGTACGACGAGATAGACGGCTCTGACGAGTTTTACGAGTACCTCGGCAGGCCTTTGAGACAGAGCGTTAGAGTGAACACGCTGAAGGGAGATTACGATGAAATCGTCTCACTGCTTCAGGAGAAATACATGCTTGAGCCCATAAGCTGGTGCAGGGAGGGCTTTTTCATCGAATCTGAGAATGAGGGTGGGGAAAGGGATGAAACGACAATAGGCAACACCATGGAGCACCAGCTCGGCCTGATTTTCTCCCAGGAAGCAGCATCCATGCTCCCTCCCGTCGTTCTGGCTCCAGAACCGGGAGAGCTCGTTCTGGACATGGCCGCATCTCCCGGAGCAAAAACGACCCAGATTTCCCAGTACATGGAGAACAGAGGATGCGTTGTCGCAAACGACGTTAAATGGGAGAGGATAAACATCCTGATCTCAAACATCCAGCGCTGCGGAGCTGCCAACGTGGTTGTGACGATTAGAGACGGGCGGTCATTCAAGCGCTTCGCTTCAAAATTCGACCGCGTACTGCTTGATGCCCCGTGCAGCAACGTGGGGATGATAAGGAAGAACTTCAAGTACCTGAAAATCTGGAACGAGAGGGAGGTTTACAGCCTGTCCAGGCTGCAGAAGGGCCTCATCATGGCTGCCTACACAGCTTTGAAGCCGGGCGGGGTTCTGGTTTACTCCACCTGCACCCTGGAGCCGGAGGAGAATGAGGAAGTCATCGATTACCTCCTCTCAAACACCAGCGCAAGGCTTGAGGAGGTCGATGTTCCGCTGAGATCAACTGAACCGCTGCTTGAGTGGAAAGGCAAGAGATACGACGGTGAGGTTAAGAAGTGCCTGAGAATCCACCCCCAGGACAACGACTGCGAAGCCTTCTTTGTTGCAAAGGTGGTGAAGGATGAAGGTGAGGACTAAAACTGACAGAGTAGAAGAAGTGCGAAGACTCCTTAAAGAGCAGTTTGGCATAGAGGAGCTACCCTTCAGGCTGGAAGAAAGAGGAAAAGGCAGGTTTTACGCCTTCACCTGCGATTTTGAAGGGAGCCACCACCGGGGCATATACTTCGGCACCCTTGAAAGGGGTGGCTTCAGGCTGTCCATCGACGGTGCAGCCCTCGCAGGAAGGCTGGCAACGAAGAACGTTGTGGAAGTGAGTGGTGAGGAAGCTGAGCGGTGGATGAGGGGAGAGGACATCGAAGCTGAAGGCGTTAGAGGATACGTTTTACTCAAGTGGCGAGATTTTTTCATAGGCTGCGGAAGAGGGGATGGTAAAAGAATAAAGAATTTTGTGGCTAAAAACCGGAGAATCTCCTGATTTTCATCCAAGTTACACCACTTTCACTCTCTTTCCCTGATAAATGGGTTGCATGTGCCTCCATTAATCACATTTTCCTTGCAGTACCAGCATTCAATGTCGAACCGCTTCATGTATCTGTGAACCTCACAAAACACCCTTGCCCACATGATCAGCAATATATTTTTTACTTCAGCAGTGATATAATTTTCCCAGACAAGTGTTTGGCTCGAAAATATCTCAGACTGCACCATATCAAAATTTACGGGAAAAATTTAAGAGGAGTTCGCTCTGAATACCTCCCCGAACTCT
>CAZHKD010000099.1:0-6239 GCA_964533255.1 uncultured archaeon
TTCGTGTCGGAGATTCGTAAACTTCAGCTTATCGGCGGATCAAGCTACATGGTTAGTCTGCCGAAGGACTGGGTAAAGGCCAACAATCTGGAGCAGGGAGACGAGCTCTTTTTGATTGTTGACAAGGGTTACGTGAGAATTCAGCCCAAGAAGATTCTTGATGAAGAGAGAGTTGTGAGGGCCTACGTAAGCAGGATTCCCAGGCACGACGAGAAGTTTCTCACACGATATGTTTATGCTCTCTACATTCAGGGGCTGGATGAGATTGTCATTGAGGACAAAACAATGTCTGCGAAGGTTCTCAGCAGGCTGAGCGACATAGTGAGGACTATGATAGGGGTGGAGATAATAGACGCGAGCCCCAGAAGGGTTGTCATCAGGTGCATGACCTCCCCGGACCTTGACGTGAAAGGCGTTCTCAGAAGAATGGCCCAGATAATCTCGGGGATGATTGAGGGCATTGAGGATAGTATAAGGCTTGGCGACAAGGAGGGTCTTAAGGAAGTTGCACAGCTGGAAAGCGATACAGACAGGCTGTATCTGCTGGCGGTAAGGCTGGAAAACAGGCTCGTGAGGGAGTACTCAAGTCCAGCGAGGTGGAACGAGCTTCGCTACATGCTGGGAGTCAGAATGGTTGCAAAGCTTTTTGAGGAGATAGCGGATTCCATGTACGACTTCGCCGGTTACGCTGAGCACCTCATAGAGTCGAAGGAGACTGACCTGCTGAAGTATCTGGGCGATGTTTACGACACGTTCAACAAGGTGTTCAAGGCATATACTGAAGGCGACGTGGAGCTTTCAGAGGACGTGATAAGAATGGTGGAGGATCTCGAGGAGGAGCTTCTGAAGGCCATGGGTGAGAACGATGATGTCCACTACAGGCTCGCTCTGGAGTCTCTTCTGGATGCCACCAGGCATGTCAAATCAATAGGGGAGGTGGCATTTAACAAATCTGTGAGGGAGCATCTCTCCGCAAACGCTAACCAAAAAGTTTAAAATATCGCTGTCATGCTGGAGAGAGAACCGATGAATGATGATGCTCTGAAGGAGGTGAAATGATGGTTTATGTAAGATTTCAGGTTCCAGAGGATTTGCAGAATGAGGCTCTGACCCTGCTGGAGAAAGTGAGGGAGACGGGAAAGGTGAAAAAGGGAACGAACGAGACGACGAAGAGTGTGGAGAGGGGTTTGGCGAAGCTGGTGTACATTGCGATGGATGTAGATCCGCCGGAAGTGGTTGCACACCTGCCCCTTATCTGCGAGGAGAAGAACATTCCGTACACGTACGTTAAGAGCAAGAGCGAGCTGGGAAGGGCAGTAGGCATAGAAGTTGACTGCGCCGCTGCGGCAATAATCAGCGAGGGCGAGGCAAAGAAGGAGCTTGAGGCGCTTGTTGCCAAGCTGAACGGCCTGAGGAAGTAAAGAGGGGTCATAAGAGGTGAGTTAAATGGCTGAAGAAGAGGACATTCAGCCCGCTGAGGTAATAGAGATTGTGGGAAGAACCGGAATGCATGGAGAGGCGACGCAGGTGAAAGTCAGAGTCCTTGGCGGAGAGAACAAAGGCCGAATAATCACCAGAAACGTTTTCGGTCCTGTTAGAGTCGGGGATGTCCTCATGATCAAGGAGACGGCCAGAGAGGCTAAAAAGCTCATGGTGAGGTAACTCTCATTTATCGGACAATGATAAGGTGATCAGTCATGGAAAGAAAGATATGCTCATTTTGTGGCGAGGAAATTGAGGTAGGCACCGGCAAAATCTTTGTCAGGAGGGACGGCAGAGTTCTCCACTTCTGCTCGAGGAAGTGCGAGAAGAACATGCTCGAGCTGGGCAGAAACCCGAGGAAGCTGAAGTGGACGAAATACTACAGAAAGTAAAGTAAGGAAGTGGTGAAATGGAACGGACGTTCGTTATGGTCAAACCCGACGGCGTCCAGCGAGGGCTTGTTGGTGAAATAATAAGCCGCCTGGAAAAGAAAGGTTTGAAGATAGTGGCCTTAAAAATGCTCAGCATCGAAGACGGGCTTGCAAAAGAGCACTATGCAGAGCACGCTGAAAAACCATTTTTCCAGAGCCTCATAGACTACATAACCTCCGGTCCCGTTGTGGCAATGGTGGTGGAAGGCAGAGAGGCTGTGAGAGTCGTCAGAACACTCGTAGGGGCAACGAACCCCATTGAAGCCCAGCCCGGAACCATCAGGGGGGACTACGGGCTCGATATAGGAAGAAATGTTGTTCACGCCTCTGACTCCCTCGAGTCAGCAGAAAGGGAGATCTCCCTCTTTTTTGACGCAGAAGAAATACTTGAGTATCAGAGAATGGATGAAGAGTGGATTTATGAGTGAAGCTCATGACGAAGCAGCTCAGAACACCCATCGTCGCGGTACTCGGACATGTTGATCACGGCAAGACCACATTACTGGATAAAATAAGGAGGACTAGGGTCACGGCAAAGGAAGCTGGAGGCATCACCCAGCACATTGGTGCCACAGAAATCCCAATAGACCTGGTGAAGGAAATATGCAGGGACATCTGGAAGGTGAAGGTTGACGTTCCCGGCCTTCTTTTTATCGATACTCCCGGCCACAAGGCCTTTACCAATTTGAGGAGGCGTGGCGGAGCCTTAGCCGACCTAGCAATTCTGATCGTTGACATCAACGAGGGTTTCAAGCCCCAGACGGAGGAGGCTCTCTCCATCCTGAAAACCTTCAAAACTCCCTTTGTCGTTGCCGCCAACAAGATTGACAAGCTACCTGGATGGCAGAGCTTTCCAGACACGCCTTTCCTGAAGAGCTACACCCAGCAGGAGGAGATGGCGCAGCACACCATTGAAAACAGGATTTACGAGCTTATAGGTGAACTCTACAGGTACGGCTTCGCAGCGGACAGGTTCGACAGAATAAAGGACTTCACGAGGACGGTTGCAATCGTACCCATCTCTGCTCTGACAGGAGAAGGCATTCCCGAGCTTCTGATGATTCTCGTGGGGCTGGCACAGCGTTATCTGGAAGAGAACCTGAAGCTCCACGTTGAGGGCAGGGCGAAGGGCACGATACTGGAGGTCAAGGAGGAAAAGGGACTGGGCGTTACGTGTGACGTCATCCTTTACGATGGCACCCTCAGAGTGGGAGACAGAATTGCGATCTCCAGCGGAAAGGATGTAATAGTGACACACGTCAGGGGCATCCTGAAACCGAGACCGGCCCAGGAAATAAGACTGGAGAGCAGGTTCAGGAGCGTCGAGAGCGTTACCGCCGCTGCCGGTGTGAAGCTCGTTGCGCCTGACCTTGAAAATGTGATGGCAGGCAGCGAGTTCGAGGCAATTTACAGCGATGAGGATCTGGAGGAGTTCAGGAAGAGGGTGAGGGAGGAGTATGAGGAGGTAGCAATCAAAACGGATGAAGAAGGCGTCGTCCTCAAAACAGATACTCTCGGCTCTTTAGAGGCGCTGATAAACGAGCTGAGGGAGGCAGGAGTGCCCATAAAGAAGGCGGAAGTGGGAGATATAGACAAGAGAGACGTCGTTGATGCCTCTGCAAACAGCGATGATGTCAATCGCCTGGTTCTGGGATTCAACGTTAAAACGCTCCCGGGAGTTGAAGAAGAGGCGTCGAAATACGGAGTGAGGCTCTTCATGGATCAGATAATTTACAACCTGGTGGAGAACGTCGTCAACTGGAGAGAGGAGACGATCAGGGCGAGGGAGAAGAAGAAGGTCGAGGCGCTCATCAAGCCTGCAAAGATTCAACTGCTGAAGGACTTCATCTTCAGGCGCAGCAAGCCAGCAGTTGTAGGTGTGAAGATTCTGGCAGGGGAGCTGAGGAGAGACTTGAAGCTCATCAAACCAGACGGCAGTCCGGCAGGAACGGTCAGGAGCATCCAGAAGGGCGGTGAGAACATCCAGGTTGCAAAAGAGGGTGATGAGGTGGCCATAGCCATTGATGGCGTAACAGTAGGCAGGCAGCTTGAGGGCGATGAAATTTTATACGTGGATGTGCCTGAGAAGCACGCGAGGATCCTCACGAGGGACATGATGGATGTGCTGAGCGAGGAGGCAAAGAAGGCCCTTGAGGAGTTCCTCGCAATAAAAAGGAAGGATAATTCATTCTGGGGAAGATAAATGAGAAAGATAATAAGATAAACCAAAAAATAAGAGGTGGTGAAAATGGAGTTTAAGGTTGTGATTTCAGACCCCAAAACGGGAAAGGCTTACCAGAAGGTTGTCAGTGGAGCCCACGCCAACAAGCTCGTTGGAAAGCAGGTTGGCGATGTTATTAACGGGACTCTGGTGGAGCTCCCGCCAGATTACGAGCTGCAGATAACCGGTGGGAGTGACAAGGATGGCGTTCCGATAAGGCCGGACATTCCCGGGACGGTGAGAAAGAGAATTCTGCTCTCGGGAGGCATTGGCTACAGGCCAAGGGAGAAGGGGATGAGAAGGAGAAAAATGGTTCGTGGCAGGGTCATAAACAGGGACATCGTTCAAATAAACATGAAGGTCGTGAAGCACGGCAAGATACCCCTGGAAGAGTACTTCAAGGAGTAACGCTCAGAGGATGGCGCTGGAGAGCTGAAGCTGTACGCAAAATCAAACATAATGCAGGACCATGGGAGTTCTCGAAGACAAGAAGAGAGCCAGAATATTTTACCGCTATTTTTCCAAAATTTACGACAGAGTTAACCCTATCTTCTATTCTGACGACATGCGTCGCTGTGTAGTTGATATGGCGGAAGTGAAGAAAGGGGATTTCGTTCTGGAGGTTGGCTGCGGCACGGGCTTCACGACCTACGAGATCGTGAATCGCGTGGGAGAGGAGAATGTCGTGGCGGTTGACCTGACACCTGAGCAGATGATGAAGGCCGTCAAGAGGTATCCATCTGCAAGCTTTTTCAGAGGCGACGCAGAGAACCTCCCATTTCGGGATAAAACCTTCGATGCGTCGATTTCTGCGGGAAGCATAGAGTACTGGCCCAATCCGGTGAGAGGGATTGCGGAGATGGCGAGGGTGACGAGAGAGGGGGGGAGGGTCGTTATCCTTGCACCCAGAAAACCCAACAATCCCCTTATCAGAAAGTTTGCCGAAAGCATCATGCTTTTTCCATCGACGCAGCAGTGCGTCGCCTGGTTCAGCCAGGTGGGGCTCGAGGACATAAGAGTTGTGGAGACCGGGCCCTACCCCTTCTGGAGCAGGCTGGTGGTAATCATATCGGGAAGGGTTCCCGAGGGGCAGAGTGGAGAGCAGAGCTGAGATCATGAGACTCGAAAGGCTCCGTAAACTGGAAGACGTGGTGGAAGATTATTTGAAGTCAAAAGATCAGCAGAGCCCCGCCCATCGCTTTGACCACGCTAAGAGGGTGATGATCAGAGCCATGCGTCTGGCCGAGATTTATAGCGCTGATAAAGAGCTGCTGGCGGCTGCAGCCCTCCTTCACGATGTTGAGGAGTTGTACGATGCAAAGGATGGGCATGCAGAGAGGAGTGCTGAAAGGGCAGAGGAGTTCCTCAGAGAAGCTGGATTCAATCAGCCGGAGATTGAGAGAATTAAGGAGCTCATAAAAAGCCACTCCAGCGAGGATGATTGCCATGCGGAGAGCATAGAAGCCAAAATTCTTTTCGATGCCGATAAACTGGATGGGATTGGAGCGATAGGCATTGCCAGGGTTTTCATGTATGCCGGAAAGCTTGGCATGAGCGTAGAAGAGGCTGTCGAGTGGTACCGCATGAAGATAGGGAAGGCCAGAAAAAGGCTTTACACGGAAGAGGCAAGAAAGATTGCGGAGGAGAATCTTGAATTCGTGGAGTGGTTTTTGAAGGAGCTTGAAGGAGAGCTTGAGTGGAAGTCCGGTGAAATGTAAATTGGCTGGTGGTGATATGGACACAGCTTCAGATTTCAGAATAAGGCTGGCTGAGAGGGCCGTGAATGAACTGGAGAAGGCTCTGAACAGCGTCAAGGTGCAGAAAAGGAAGGAGCTGGTTTCGGCTGCAAGGAATCTGGGAAGCGAGATTCAGGTCGTCAAGTACTCCTACATGCCTCCGGAGGAGATCGTGAAACTGGAGAACTTCAGAAAGATCGTGGAGGTTTCAAAATCCATAAAAGAAGTAATTGAGAGTGCTGAAAGGGATTTTCAGTGGAAACAGGCCTGCTACTGGCTGGACTACCTTATATCCCTCCCTGACCTGATGGGGAGGGGAGAGATAACCAAAGCGTATGAGGCCATAAGGTACTTTTCAGGCGAGATAAC
>CAZHKD010000100.1:0-6085 GCA_964533255.1 uncultured archaeon
TGCACACCGGGCAATTCTCATCCCTCCTGATTTTCAGCTCGGTAAAGTCCATGGTCAGTAGATCAACGTGAAGCATTCTGTTTGCCAGCGTTTCTCCAATGCCCAGAATTATCTTTATAGCTTCAGCAGCCTGCAGAGTTCCGAGCACCCCTGTTGTAACACCAAGGACGCCAGCCTCCTGACAGCTCGGCACGCTTCCAGGCGGGGGAGCGTGTCTGAAGACGCATCGGTAGCAGGCGGTCTCTGGCGGGATGATGGTCATCATCTCTCCCTCGAATCGCAGCACCGCAGCGTGCACAAAGGGCTTCTTCTCCATGACACAGGCATCGTTGATGAGGAATCGAGCTACAAAGTTGTCGGTGCAGTCCAGAATGACGTCGTACTCCCTCACAACCTCACGGATGTTCTCTGCGCTTAGATGGTAGGGATACGTCACAACTTCAACGTCCGGATTGAGCTTCTCAACGAAGAGCTTTGCAGACTCCGCCTTGTTAAGGCCGAGGTTGCCGGCATGAATGGTCTGCCTCTGGAGGTTTGAGATGTCGACCTCATCGCCATCCGCTACCCCGAGTTTCCCAACGCCAGCAGCAGCCAAAAACTGAATTGCCGGACTGCCAAGGCCGCCAGCGCCAACTACCAGCACCTTTGCCTGGAGAAGCTTTTTCTGCCCCTCTCCTCCCACTTCCGGGAGTATTATCTGCCTGGCGTACCTCTTTATCTGCTCCTCGGTGAACATGCTCAGCCTCCCGATATGGCGGGAATGAAAGTGACCTCGTCCCCATCCTTGAGCCGTGTTTCCAGCCCATCGAGATATCTTATGTCCTCACCATTTACAAATATATTGATAAATGGTGTCAGCTCCCCATCCTTTATTAGCCTTGCCTCCAGTTCACTGTACTTCTCGAACAGTATGTCCAGGAGTTCCCTCACCGTCTTTCCTTCAGCATCTACCTCTATTTTCCTCTCCTTTGTAATCGATACAAAAACCGATGGAAATTTCACACGTATCACGCCACCACCTCACTTTATTCTGCTACACCCTTCATCAATCTTCAGGCAATTACCTTCTCGAACTCCTCAAGTCTGGGCTTTATTTTGACGGTTTCAGGCAGATGGTTTACGACGCCTTCCGTCGTCTTAAGCCCGTTGCCCGTCAGATACGCAACCACCACATCGCTGCTGTCAATCCTGCCGTCTTCCACAAGCCTCCTCAGCGTTGCTACTGTGACGCCTCCTGCCAGCTCTGTGAAAATCCCTTCGGTTTTCGCAAGCAGCTTTACAGCTTCTACAGTCTCTTCATCCACTGGATCCTCAGCAAAGCCACCGCTCTTCTCAATAATTTCCTTGGCAAAGATGCCGTCTGCGGGATTGCCTATTGCCAAGCTGTGAACAATCGTCTCGATCTTCCTGACCGGCTCTATCCCCCTGCCGTACTTTACCGCTTTCGATATGGGCAGGCCATAGGGCTGTGCACCGTTAAACACAACTCCATTCTCATCTATCAGTCCCACCCTCTCCAAGTCCTCAAAACCCCTGTGAATTGCGCAGAGCAGAGCTCCCGACGCCATTGGGACTACCACCTGGTCAGGAGTTGTCCAGCCAAGATGTTCAGCAGTTTCATAGGCAAGAGTTTTGCTGCCCTCAGCGTAGTACGGGCGGAGATTTATGTTGACAAACCCCCAGTCCGGGTTCTCTTCAGCAACCTCCGTAGCAAGCCTGTTAGCATCATCATACGTTCCTTCCACCTCGATTATCCTGGCTCCGTGAACAGCAGCCTGAACTATCTTGTTCCTCTCGATTCCCTGGGGAACGAAGATGTAGGCTGGCAGCTTCGCTTTGGCTGCATGGGCTGCAAGGCTTCCGGCAAGATTTCCGGTTGAGGCACATCCTACAGCCTTCATGCCGAATTCAACGGCCTTTGTGACGGCAACGCTTACAACCCTATCTTTAAAGGAGTACGTGGGATTTGTGGAGTCGTCTATCAAGTAGAGATTCTTCAGCCCAAGCTCCTCTCCCAGATTCTCAGCTCTAACGAACCTCGTGAAGCCAGCTCCCAGGTCAACGGGTTCAACGTTTTCAACAGGCAGGAAGTCTGCGTACCTCCAGATGCTTCTGGGCCCGCTCTCAATCTTCTCCCTGCTGACACTCTCTGATATAAAATCCCAGTTGTACATCACTTCCAGAGGGCCGAAACAGTTATCGCAAGTGTATATGGGCTCCGCAGGAAACTCCTTACTGCAAATTCTGCACTTCAAACCCACGATCTTCATGAAGCAGAATGACGGCTTATGACTATATATAATTTTCCCCGAACCCATTATTACGTTCTGTAATTGAGTAAAATAAAGAAAATTCAGATGAATATTACCTTTTCGGTATTCATCAGAAACTCCCCCAGGCCAGCGACTTTATCAACCCATTCTGGCAGATCTGAGAGCTCGTATCCGAAAATCTCCATGCTGCCGCTGCAGGCTATTATTTCCATATTTCCGAAGGCCTTGCCAAGCTCAACTATTTCGGCCAGCTCCTTGATCTTGCCCTCATCCATGGCCTTCCTGAACACTTCGTTCTTCCTCTCATCTCCGCAGTCCATCTTCCCGTTTGCCAGGCTCTCTATGCTCCAGTAAGTTAGAAAGACCGTTACTTTCGTATCCAAGGCAGAGTACATGGAAGCAAGGCTGAAAGCGTGGTAGATTCTGTCCCACTCACCGCTGTGAAGTATTATTCCGATCATGGTATCATCTCCCGCTATTTTTTAAGGACTATTATGAAGCGGTTTTCGTGCTGGCAGTACGCATAAACTTTGTCCCTGAACTCTGCACCGATGTTCTCAGCCGACTTCCTTGACGTCAGTATTACCTTGATTAATTCCCCCTCCCTCGCCTTGTTAAGGGCGGCTTTTGTCTTCAGGGTGGGGACAGGGCACACCTCGCCACTCAGATCAAGAGTCTGACTTACTTCGAGCTCCTCAATTTGCTCTAAGCTCAATTTCATACTCCTCCTCCACGAAGGGCTTTTCAAATTTTGAGATTACATCTATAACTTCCTTTCGGAGCATCTCGCACGGCATTGCTTCGCTGTTCTGGATGCAACTTCTAACACAAGTGCCGCTGAACTTGACGCCGTTGTGGGGACATATCGAAACGCTGACGACTCCTCCGCAAATATCGCAGCAGTGGAAGTCCTTGAAGAATAAAGGCTGTATTTCAAGCTCTGACTCGTATTCCTTAAAGATTTCATGGGCTTCATATGGCCTGTAGTAGCTTCCAACACCAGCATGGTCTCTGCCAACGATGAAGTGCGTGCACCCGAAGTTCTGCCTGACGATGGCATGAAGAATGGCTTCTTTCGGGCCGGCATAGCGCATTTCAGTCTTCCAGATCCCCAGAAATACTTTATTTGGTTTGTAGTAGTGGTCCACCACAGTCCTGTAGGCCTCGAGTATCACCTCATCCCTGAAATCGCCCTTCTTCTTCCTGCCTATGACGGGATTTATGAAGAGTCCAACTTCTCCACCCGTAACTGCCTCAACCGCCAGCATGGCAGATTTCTGCACGAACTCGTGGCCAAGATGGGGCGCATTCCTCGTCTGGAATCCAACAACATAGTCCCATTTTTTGAAGATCTCTCGTGTCTCCTCTGGTTTGAAATCGTACTCCTGAAATCTTTTATCAGCACTTTCGATGAAAGTTATTTTTCCGCCAGCAAGCTTATCCTTCAGCATGAAGACCTTCCTGACGCCGGGATGCTGGATGTCCTCCGTCCCAAAGACCTGCCTGGCATATTCCTTCCTGCTGTAACTGAACACCTCCTCAATCTCCATCACTGCAACGGCAATGCCCCTGTGTGTAAGCAGTACTGTGTCTCCTTCTTTGATTCCATCCCCACCATCAACATCCAGAACAATAGGAATCGTCCAGGGCAAATCGTTTGTGAGCCTGCCACGCCATATGACGCTCTCGAAATCGTCGCAGCCCATGAAGCCCTCAAGGGGGCTGTAGATACCAAAACCTATATTCTCAGCATCCAGGGCAGCATCTCTGGAAATCTCAATGGATGGAAGCTCCTTCACCTCTTCTCCAAGCCTTTCTTTCCGCCTCTTATCAGCAACTCTTTTAATCAGCTTTCCACCGTGGGGCTTAATCATACCTCATCCTCCTCTTTCTCCCCTTACCTCAAAGGAGTACTCAGCTTCAAGCTCTCCCGCCCTGAAAACCTGAAAAACTACCCTGTCCCCCTCGTGGTAAGACAGCATTTCGTAACGCTGGTCGGCTATGTGGGGTGGAAGGCGGAGCCTCATCGCCTTAACCGGGCACTCCTTCACGCATGCCAGGCAGTGCCAGCACTTGTCCGGCTCCTCGATGGTGGGGTGGTCTGTAAAGGCGATTACGGCGCACGGACATATTTTCTCGCACCTGCCGCAGTTGATGCACGTCTCGTAGTCTATCACTATCAAGCGGCATCCCTCCGGATAAGCCTGATGGTGCCGTCAGATGTTACGGAGTTCAGGAAGTACTTTGAGCTGCTTATCTCCGGATAGTCGCTCCGCATCTGGAACGGGGGCATTCGTGTCTCTCTCCTCTCCAGCATGTGGTAGAGCATGACCCTGGCGACCTCAAGCCTGTCTGTGACTTCGAAGCACCTCAGCGGCTTTCCATTCAGGCTTACGCTTCTGAGCTTCTCGATTTCCAGAATCGCCTTCCTTGCGGACTGCTCGTTGTAGCAGTAAAACCTGCTCATGCCTCCAGCATAGCAGTCCAGCACGTACTGCATCCGCTTCTCAACATCGTCAGCGCTGCACTCACCATCAAAAGTCAGATCAGGCTCCTCAGGCCTGAAGTCTGCAGAATTCTTCAGCGTGGCAGCAGTTCTGGCAGCGATAACTCCCTCTGCCAGAGCCCCGCCCACGTGCTTAAGCGGAACGCCGCCAGCAGCGTCGCCAGCGGCAAGCAGATAATTCAGAGAAGTCATCCTGCCCTCATCAACCCATATTCCCGCAACCGTGTGGCTGCCCGTAATGTAGGGCTCGCAGGGCTGAACCTCTAAAGGCTCCTCTGAGGGGTCTATCTGCCTGGCTTTCAGGAACAGCAGGAATATGGGCCAGCCGTTCAGGTACAGCCTTATCAGGCTCTCCACCTGCTCCCGGCTCAGCCCTCTGGTGTCGATGTAAACGGGAAATCTCCCCTCCATTATCTCCTTCATTGGCCCGTAGGCCCTTATGGCAATGGGAGCAGCCTCTCCACCAAAATCTGCGTATTTCGTTTTCATGAACTCCTCTCCCTCAGCATTCCTGAGGGGAGCCCTGAATCCTACTGCGGTTACGCCTATGGGGCTGTTGACATCCTTAATCCTGATGGGGACGAAGCGAATCTCGAAGGACGTTACTTCCGCTCCGGCTCTTATTGCGAGTGCATAACCACTGCCAGCATTGCACGGAGGATACCAGGGGACCGTGTAGGGCCTGTAGAGCCCGCTGCACCCGCCGGTGGCTATGAGGGTTGCTCTGGCTCTGACGAAAAAGGCCTCGTCATTTTTTAAATCGTAGGCGTAGACCCCTCTGATTCCTGAACCATCAGCGGCAAGCCTGAAAGCGTAGCAGTGCTCAATGACTTCCGCGTTCTCCCTGGCGATGTCTGCCAGAATGGGCTTTATGCTCTCTCCCGCTATCCTCAGCCCGAACCTTCCCTGCCTCTCTCCATCCGTTATCAGCCCGTATTTCTCCAGAACAGATACTGCATAACGGCTTTCAGAAATCATGGAGCGGGCAAGGTCTTTCCTCAGCAGCCCCATTCCCTGGAACTCCACCCATTTAACGTACTCCTCAGCCCTGTCGCCTTCATGGAGGTAGGAATAGATCGCATTGACGCCTGGAGCCAGACACCCGCTCCGCTTTATTCCCGCCTTCTCCAGAATTACAACGTCAAGCCCTGCCTTTTTCGCCTCGTATGCTGCGATGCAGCCCGCTGTACCTCCACCAACAACTGCAAGGTCGGTGTCAATTACTTCCACTGATTATCAGCCTCCAGTGGCCACCTTCCTTTTTACTCTCAACCCTGTATCCCTTCTTCTCCAGAACGATGGGGAT
>CAZHKD010000101.1:0-6061 GCA_964533255.1 uncultured archaeon
GAACGAGGTACCAGACTCCCGCCATTCCACATCCGTTTGCTGCCAGCTCCTCCATCGCTATCAGCAGCTCAGTCATCCCCATTCCTGCCCCGCCGTACTCCTCAGGAATGACTATGCCTACAAATCCAGCGTCGCTTATAGCTTTCCAGAACTCTTCAGCGAACTCTCCCTTCTCGTCCTTCTCCCTCCAGTACTCTGGCGGGAAGTCTTTGGCTATGTCCTTCGCAGCGTCTGCAATCATCCTCTGCTCGTCTGTCAGCTTAAAATCCATATTTTGCACCTCCTGATTTCGATTTCAAGATATTACTCGCCATAATTCCACAATTAGCCATGATAGTAATTTTTAAAAAAATTAGGCAGGTTTGAAGTAGAGTATGTCGGTTATCCTGCCCTCCCTCTCCTCCTTAGGCTTCAGGACGGGCTTGACTTTCATACCAGCGCACACGTCCTCTGCATCCACCTCTCCCAGCAGGTGGATTATGGAGCCATCTGTGCCATCCAGGTCGATTATTGCGTAGATTTCAGGATTCTCGAGGGGCTCCTCGTTGACATCCAGGGTTGCGACAGCGAAGGCTCTTACGCAGCCCTCTCCGCTGATTTCAACGAATTCGGTTTCGCTGAAATCGTACTCGCAGTAAATGCGTGGCGGGAAGTACGTTCTGCCGCAGCGGGTGCATTTAGCTGCCAGAAACTTTCCCTCGTCTTTCAGTGCTTTGAAGAACCTGTCTCCGGCCTCTCCGCTGGTGTAAATCCAGTAGAGTTCTATCCTGCCCTCAACATGCTTGAGTTCTCCAGCATTGACAATCTTCTCGTTGAATACCATCTTCATCACCCCTCCTTACTCCTCCAGGGGCTTCCAGTACCTGATGTCGGTAACGCTGCCCTCCCTCTCGCTCTCGGGCTTCCAGACCGCCTTCACCCTCATTCCGATGTACACGTCGTCGGGTTCAACCTCTCCCAGGATGTGCATGAACCCCATTTTTGGCGAAGCTCCGTCCACCGAGATAACGGCCACTATTACAGGCTCTTCAAGCGGTTTAGCGTCTGGATCGATGTAGGAAACGGAGAAGGTCTCAACCACGCCGGTGTCCTTCACTTCACACCACTCATCCACAGGTCTGAAGCAGAGCTCGCAGAACATGCGTGGCGGGAACATTACTCTGTTGCAGTGGTCGCATTTTGTTGCGAGAAGCTTCCCCTCCTTCAGTCCCTTGAGGAACCTGCTGATGGCCTGTCCGGCTGTAAAGGAGTACCTGATGTCGGGATGGTGCTCCCAGTAGGTAACCCTGCCCTCTTTTATGTCTTCAGCCTTGATTTCCCTCCCCTTCACGTAGGAAGGGCAGCTAATATCCTTCTTTCCCACAGCCATTCCAATCACCTCTTGTTGGAGAGCACAACGACGGTGCCGACCTGCATCAGATCGCCCCACGCCTGGGCAACGCCTCTCGTAACCTCCTTGGCCACCTGCCTCTTTCCAGCCCTGTAGGCGAGCTGCCAGTAGAGCTCAGCGACCTTCACGCCCATCGTGGCTGCTATCGGATTTCCAACTCCGAGCAGTCCACCGCTCGGGCACGTTGGCAGGTCGCCGTCCCTTGCAGTAACACCCTCTCTGGTGAGGATGGGCGCCTCACCCTTCCTCGCCAGGCCAAGCCCCTCCATGTGGTGGAGCTCCTTGTAGTCGAAGGGGTCGTAGGGCTCGGCAACGTCAATCTCCTTCCTTGGCTCGGTTATGTGGGCCATCTTATAGGCCATTCTCGCAGCCTCAGCAACGTAGCGGGGGAAGTAGAGGTCTCTGTTGGTCCACCAGGTGGTGTCAAGAGCCCATCCAACGCCGCTCACCCAAACCGGCTCGTCTGTGAGCTGCCTGGCGATGTGGGGGGCAACCATTATCAGGGCTGAGGCACCATCGCTTGGCGGCGAAACGTCCAGCCTTCTGACCGGCAGAGCCATGGGCTCGCTGTTGAGGACGTCCTCCACAGTTATGCGCTCTGCAAGCTGAGCTGCTGGATGGTCGAGGGCATTCGCCTTGTTTTTGACCGAGACGAGGGCTATGTCTTCATGCTTTATGTTGTTCACGTGCATGTAGCGGCGCATTTCCAAAGCGAAGATCCATATCAGGTTTGGCTGAAGCGGGCGGTCGAGAATTGGGTCCCAGATGTACTTGAAAGCTGATTGGGGATGCGGGTGGCAGGAAGACATCTTCTCCTCGCAGACCACAAGGCAGACGTCTGCGAGGCCGCTCGCAACATGCCAGTATCCTGCAATCGGTGCGAAGACGCCCGTGCCGCCCCCAACGAAGACCCTCATGTAGGGTCTGTCGCTCCCGCCAGAGCCGTCAAGCAGGTACTCGCCCTTCATGTGCAGGCCGTCGAAGGCGTCGGGAGCGGAGCCCATCACGACCATTTCGATGTCCTCAATTCCCAGACCTGCCTCCTCAAGAGCCTGCTTTACTGCGTAATAGCTCAGCTCTTTTCCGGTCTCGTTTAACCTCCTCTTGAAGGTGGTAATGCCGGCACCAACAATGGCCACATCCTGCTTCTTGTGGAAGTTCAGACCCTTAATCCTCTCAATCTCCATAAGCATCACCTCTCCTGCTCCACCTGCTTCACCTGCTGAAAACGGCCACAGCCCCGCTTGCCGTCGGTATGTACCGCCAGGCCTGAGCAACGCCAACTTCAGCATCAACCTGTCTTCTTCCAGCCTCCCCGCGAAGCTGAAGGACAACTTCTAGGGCCTTCTGACCGCCAGTGGCTTCAAGCAGATTTCCAACGCTCAGGTTGCCTCCGGAAACGTTCACCGGAAGCTCACCGCTTCTTTCGAAGTATCCTCCCTCCACAAGCTCCGGAATTTCGCTGCTCCTTGCGAGCTTCAGGGCTTCGATGTGCTGAACCTCCTTGAAGGCAAACCTGTCGTCCACCTCTGCAATGTCGACCTGCCTAGCTGGATTCGTTATGCCGGCCATTTTGTAGGCCATCTCTGCGCTCTTTCTGGCATAGGCAGCGGTGAAGCTCATGGTGTCGTAGTTGCTGGTCTCGCTCCACCAGCCAACTCCGCTCACCCAGATGGGCGTATCGGTGAGCTCTCTTGCGATCTCCTCTCTGGCAAGAACGAATACAACGGCTCCGTCAGACCTTGGAGCAATTTCGAGCTTTCTGATGGGGTAGAATACCGCCTCGCTCCTGAGCACATCGTCAGCCGTCACCTTTCCGGCGTATGGGGCATCGCTGTTCAGCCTGCCGTTGGCCCTGTTCTTCTCCACCACCTTTGCAAAGACCTCCTCGCCGTAACCCCTTGCAGCCATGTATGCCGACTTTTCGAGGGCGGCGAAGTAGTAAGGATGCGCCTTTCCGATTGGGCGAAGCCATATGGGGTCGAAGGCGAATTTTATCACCTCACCGAAGGTCAGGATGTCGCTGGCCTTGCTGTGGGCTTCAACCACCGCTATGTCCGCCAGGCCGCTTTTTATGATCATAACGGCGTTAGCGATGCCGTAGATGAAGTCTGCGTCAACTGTGAAGGTGGGCTTCAGCACTGCTCCAAGCTGATCCGGCACGAATTCGTCGAAGATGGCAAAGCCCTCCCAGAAGTCCTCAGCGCACGTGACGAATGCATCAACGTCTTTTCTCGGATCGACTCCGGCATCCTCGTAGGCTCTGACGGCAGCTTCGTACATCAGCTCTTTCCAGCTTAGGTCTGGTGTACTGGAGTTGAAACCTGAATAACCGGCTCCTACAACAGCTACTCTGGTCATCAAAACCACCTCTTTTGAGCCTCCTAGGCCAGTAACTATTTAAAATTTTCTTTTTAAATCATTATCAAAAGGTTTATCTTATTCGATGATTATTAAAAATCATGAAAAATAATGATATTGGTTTTATTGCTGGAATTTTTAGGCCTCACACCTCAACCCTGAACTTCTTCCCCTTGCTTATGATAAGGCCATAGGGGTCAATTTCCTCCCTCAGTAGCTTGAGCTCTTCAGCGGTTGGCGGGTCGAGCTCGATGACCTCATCAGCGACCAGCGGTTCGAAGCTCATCTCCGAAACCACTTCTTCCACTTTCAGCCCCCTCAGCACACCGATCAGGCGCATCTGCTTTGTTTCCTCATCGAAGTCGAACATGCCCATTGAGGTTATGACTCTGTAGGGCCCTGTCCCCCTTGGCAGGCCAAGCTCTTCCCTGCTCTTTCCGTCAATCACGTGGCCGGGAGACGTTATGAAGTCGCACCTCTCAACGAACCTCCTCTTTTCATGGGACATGACGATTATGGTCTTCCAGCAGTAGCTTGCCACCTCATTTCCGCCACCGCTGCCGGGAAACCTCTTCTTCGGCCTCTCGTAGTCATCGCCAATCATCGTGGAGTTTATGTTGCCGTAGCGGTCTATTTGAGCAGCTCCGAGCACCCCGTAGTCGATGTAGCCCGAGGCGGCGTAGCTGAAAGCAAGGTTCATGCTGCACCACTGGAGGCTTCTATAGGTGTTCTGGGGCCCGCCCATGGTGCCCCGCAGGAATGGAGTCCTGCTCTGGGGCCCTATTGCTCCGAACTCGAAGACCTGGGTTATGTTTGGCGAGTAGAGCTTTTCAGCAAGTATAGCCACAACCTGCGGAATGCCCCAGCCAACGAATATGGTCTTGTTGTCCTCCAGGAGCCTTGCAGCGTTGCATATCATGAATTCGGTATCCGTGAACTCAACAACTGCCATCTTCACCACCCCACCTCATCACCTGAACCCCTCAAGTATCTCCGCTTTCCTTACGAGCTCCTTCAGCCTGGCCATCCCCACCTTCTTCTCCAGAAACTCCTCGTGGCTGTCAACGCCGTAGATGTACTCCTCCAGGTACCTCTGCATGTCCTCTTCGCTGGCTATGGATGAGAGCTTCAGGTAGTGCTCGGCGTCCATCTCGTAGTAGCCCTGGGTGCCACCTGGATACGCTCCGAAGGGTGCGTGGACGACGGCGTCAACAAGATAGTAGGGAATCAGAGTCATGTTGGGGTCCTTTCTGAACTCTATCGTCTCAACTATCCTCTCAGCGGAGATTATGACCTTCCTGGACGCCATTGCCGTTTCCAGCGTTGCCACCGTGGGGCCGTAAACTCTTGCGTTGCCGTAGACGTCGGCCTCCTGAACGTGTATCACGGCAACGTCAGGATTAAGAGCAGGGAGTAAAGCAACGGGAATTCCGCTGAAGGGGTCTTTCGCAACTATCGCTGCGGAATGCTTTATGGTGTCGGTCCCCAGCAAGTCTCTTGCAGGGATGAAGGGAATCCCCATGGCTCCTGCCACAAGCCTGTAGGTTATGCTGCCGTTGCTCCAGTCGTAAACCTTCACCTCGCCCCTCTCCACCTTGCTGGCAATGTAGGGGCCGAATCCCAGGAATCCCACGTCGATCTTCTCAACGCATCCCGCTCCAGCAAGCAGAACGCTTTCAAGCAGGGTGAACTTGGCACAGACCCAGAGCCTCCTTTTCCTCTGCCTGATAATCTCTCTGATAAGGCTCTGCGGCCCCCTCGTGAGGCTCGAGAAGTCATACGCAAGATAGTCGCCATCATCAACGAACTTCTTAACAGCTTCTCTCTCATCCATCAGCTTGTCTTCCCAGTCCCTCCTCTTTTTGTCCCTCACATATTCTCTGAAATCGTCCGGATGGACGAAATGAAACTCTGCCTTGCCTTTATCGAGAATTTCGATGACGTCCATTTTTAATCACCGGAGAAATGTAGCAGGCTGAAGTTATTAAGTTTGCTAAAATTTTTGTTGACAGAACGTTTCATCGTGCCTTACTGGCTTCGTCGTCTTTATTCACCGTCCATCTTCCAACTGATTGCAGGCTAATCGAGACTTTTAAATAAACATTAAATAATTACACTAAATCCCATGGCACACAAAACCCTGAATGTGTTTGTTTCACTTGTTTTTGCCCTTTCAGATCCACACTCTCTCCTCTCTCAGATTTTCAGAGATAGAATAGAGAAAAAGGAGAAAGATTTACCTCCGCTCCCTGGGTTCAATGTACTCCTTTGGCGCCGCCTCGATGGGCTCGAGATACTTCCTCAAAACTT
>CAZHKD010000102.1:0-6020 GCA_964533255.1 uncultured archaeon
TTCTGCTGGCCATGGGAGTTGCAGGTGCCGACAGTGCTGACTTCGAGTTTCACGTCTCGCCGGTCAGGGATACCTTCTATCCTGGAGAAGATGCAGTTTTAACGCTGCTGATTGAGAGTGACGCGAAGGTGAGCAATTTTATTCTGAATGAGAACACGTCAAACCTCCTGCCCCTGATTACAACCGCTAAAAACCTCAGAGTTGAGCTTTCGGACAGGTATCCCGTTGAGGTGAAGACCGTAAATCCGCAGCTTGCCGGAGACCTCCCGTCTGGCAGGCTCGCCAAGGTGTCCTTCAGGATAAAGATTGATGCAGGGGCTGAGGAAGAGGATTACAGCCTGACGGTGAAAATCCACTACACCTATGCCATTTATTCTTTTGGTCCTAATAATACTGTTTACCTAACCTACGACGACGACGTTTACCTGAAGAACATCGAGATCCGGATAAGCAAAAAGGATTACGACTTCGACGTCAGAATCCTGAATTCGACCCTTCTGGCGGGAAAGGAAAACGTGGTGAGGGCTGAAGTCATCAATACCGGCAGGAATCCCGTGTACAACGCCTTTGTCATCCTGAACGCAACCCCACCCCTAATGCCCAATCCGACAGGCATGATGGCCTACATAGGCGACCTGGCTTCAGGGGAGAAGCGGAGCGTGTCCTTCAAGGTGTATGCCGCTGAAAACGCGCTGAATCAGAGCTATCCAGCCAAGTTCGTTTTTCAGTTCAGCGACGCCGCAGGCTTCCCCAAAACCGCTGTAAAAACCGTCTCGCTATCAGTGGAGGGAAGCAACAGCATCGAAATTGAGAGCTGGCAGAGCATTCTGACTTCTCCGCTGAACGCCCTTGTAAGGCAGAAAATCAGCCTCTCCATCCCCTCCCTCCCATCCGTCCCCTCTGCTTCATCTTCGCCATCCCTACCCCCTTCACTCTCCTCCCTCTCCCGGACGAAAGCTCAGTCGGCTTCGAGCGTCATAACGATTCCCTCCAGAGGCTTTGTGGAGGTAACGCTCAGGAATACGGGAGAGGAGATGAGGGATGCTGTTGCCATCCTGTCCTTTGACACCCCCCTTATCCGCGTCGAGAACTCGCCCTACATAGGCCATCTCGGCAGGAATGAAAGCGTAAAAGTTCTGTTCAATGTGGAGAACATGGCTCAGGAGGGGAAGTACAGGGGATGGGTTGCAGTCAGATACACAAATCCCCAGGGAGACGAAGTCCTGACCGAAAAGCACTACATAGCCGTTGAAGTTGGAAAGAGTCCCCTGCGGATAAAGGATGTCAAAGCTTTTCTTTCAGCCGGGCAGAAGAGCGAGATTGTTGTGGAGGTGGAGAACGGAATAAGGTCTACGCTTCAAAACGTTGAGCTGAGCCTTCTGTCACCGGAGCTAACCATAACTCCCCTGACGAGCACAGCCTTTATCGGAAGTCTTGAAAGCGGTAAAGCCGGAAATGCCAAGTTCAGGGTTGAAGTGGATGATGATGCCGTCCTGGGGAACTACACCCTCTACCTGCTGGAGAGGTTCGAGGTAAACGGAGCAGAAATAGTAAGCTCAGCCAAAATCCCCGTTTCAGTAAAGTCAAGAGGAGTGAAAATAGAGATAACGTCGGTTGAAGCCTTGCTGTATCCCGATTCCACGGGTGAGGTTGTTATAAGGCTGAAGAACTCGGGAAGCACCCTTTACAACACCGTCGTCATGCTTGAGGTTTCTCCACCACTCACAATAGCCGGAGGGAGCTCTCTGGGCAGCCTTGTTGGCCAGTCTCAGCCGGGCATGTACTTCGTGGGAACCCTTGAGCCAGACAGCATTGCGACTGTAAAATTCAGGGTTAAAGTCGACAAGGATGCGGGAGCCGGCAGCTATCCTGCAAATCTCAAGCTGAGCTACTACGATGCTGAGGGATACCAGCATGAAACCAACGACTTCCCCATCGCTCTCGAGGTGAAGGAGAAGGCACTGATAACCCCCGTCCTCTCCGCTGCCGTTGCGCTGGGACTGATAGCGCTGATAATAGCAGCGGCAATTGTGAGGAGAGCCAGAAGGAAATCCGGAGGAAATCAGGATGGAGAGGCATGAGGGCTGAACAAACAAGACAGACCACGAAAACCGTAAATCCCTGGCTCTCTCTGATTCCGGTAGCCATTGGAGTCTTCATGGTGATGCTGGACACCAGCATACTGAACATAGCGCTTCCAAGCATCGCCGAGGAGTTCAACGCATCAGCATCTGACGTTCAGTGGCTCCTCAACGCATATCTCGTAACCCTGGTGGTGCTGCTGGTCACCTTCGGAAGGCTTGGAGACATGGTGAAGAGGAACCTCCTTTACGTTACCGGGATGGCTGTGTTCATTACTGGAAGCTTTCTCTGCGCAAAGTCCTGGGACATCCTGATATTTGTCGTAGCGAGGATAATACAGGCAGTTGGCGGTGCGATAATGCTTGGAAACAGCATGGCCCTAATCACAGAACTCTTCCCTCCGGGCAAGAGGGGGGCTGCCATGGGGTTAAACTCGATCCTCATCGCATCCTCCTTCGCCTTCGGGCCGGTTATAGGCGGGTGGCTGACGACGCATCTGAGCTGGCACTGGGTTTTCTACATCAACCTGCCCGTGGGCCTGGCAGGCATAGCTCTCGGACTAACGCTCCTCCCTCCGATGGGTGAAAAAGCTAAGGTGCCGATAGATTTGCTCGGGCTGGCTCTGCTGTCAGTTTCCCTGGGCTTTCTCACCCTCGGAATCATCCAGGGTCAGGACTGGGGCTGGAGAGATGACAAGACCATCGCATCCTTCATAGTGGCGTTTTCTTACCTCACAGCCTTCATCGTAAGGGAGCTCACCTACGACTACCCCATTCTCGACCTCAACCTCTTCAGAATAAGGAATTTTACGGCAGGGGTCACAGCTCTCTTTTTCATGTCAATGGGCCTCTCAACCTCCCTCTTCCTCATGCCCTTTTTTCTTCAGGGGATTAAAGGGCTGACCGCTGAGCAGGCGGGGCTCTGGATAATGCCCATCCCCATAGTGAACACCGTCATAGCCCCCCTTGCAGGAAGGCTCAGCGACAGAATCAATCCGAAGATAACCATGTCAATGGGGCCCGTCGTGTTCTCCATCGGGCTGTATCTTCTAAGCAAGATAGACGCAGACGTGACGTTCTGGGAGCTTCTGCCGGTACTTCTCTTCATCGGCTCGGGCATGGGTCTGCTGATGCCTCCCGCAATGAACGTCATGATGACGTCAGCTCCGGCTCACAAAGCAGGAATGGCGAGCGGAACCATTCAGACCTCCAATTCCCTCGCAAGAGCCATGGGCGTGTCGCTGGGCGGAATCCTTTTCACGGGGAAGATGAACGAGCTCATTCCGAACTTCGGTAATGTGATACCGAACCCGATGCAGATAAAAATCCTCGAGGTTGTTGCCGCGAAGGGCTACGCTGCGCCCCTCGTCATGATAACTGAAGCGTTCATGAGGAGCTTCAGAAGCGTATTCCTGAACTCCATACCCTTCATCCTGACGAGCCTGTTCATCGTGCTGGTGTTTTTGAGGGGTAAGGAGCATCTTGAAGTGATCAGGAGATCTGGCTCTCCCATCACCTCACCTGAACGAATTCATAAGAGCGGGCTCTCACCACGAAACCATTGAGCAAAATATGTCTTGAACGTCGCGCGGGTTGCATGCAGTGTATGGGTGCGCTGCCTGGTTAGAGAGGGTTCCAACACGTGGTCAGATAACTTTAAAATATATTTATGCACAAGCTTCTACAATGACATACAGCAGCTCTGCCACATCAATAATCATCCCCGGCTCCCGGGGCTCTCTGGCCATCAGGGTCTCTCGGCTCAGCGGGATGCCTCTGGGCTACATTCAGGTGGAGAGGCTGCCTGATGGGGAAAAATATGTGAGGGTTCCCGAAGATGTTGAAGGGAAAAAGGTCTTTTTCTTCAACAGCCTGGCTTTCCAGCCGGATGAGCTGATTGTAGAAACAATATTCGCTGTCGATACGCTCAGGGAGCTGGGAGCGGAAAAGATCATCGGCATTTTCCCGTACTTTCCTTACTCGAGAAGAGAGGCAGCCAGAATAAAGGGTGAGGCACCATCCCTCTATACTGTGGCGAGAATGATGAGGAACGCCGGTGTGGATGCCATGATTACGGTGGACTTCCACTACCAGCGCCACGACCTGACCGAGCTTTTCGGCTTTCCGGTTGTGAATTTAACAGCAATGAAGGAGCTATCATCAGAGATCTCCAAGCTCAGCCTTGAGAACCCTCTGATAGTGGGGCCAGATGAAGAATCGATAAGGTGGGTTTCTGTCGTTGCTGGGGAGCTGGGCACCGACTACACGCTTCTGAAAAAGATCAGAGTTGATGCAGAAAATGTGGTCATAACCTCTGCCCCCAGGAATTTGGAGGGAAGAGATGTTGTGATAGTTGACGACATGATATCGACTGGTGCAACGGTAATCCAGGCTGTCAAGGCTTTGAAGAGGGCTGGATGCAGTAAGATCTACGTTGCCTGCACCCATGCCGTGATTGGCGAGGAAACCCTCCAGCAGATTCTCGAAAGGGGAGTTGAGGATGTCATCGCCACCGATACAGTCCTTACATCCCTCAGCAGGGTTACCGTTGCACCCCTCATCGCAGAAGCAATAGGGGAATTAGTGTAGTGACGGTCAGGAGAATAAATGGGACCTCGAACCCGTAGAAGCCGCTGAGAAATCCTGAAACCAGCGGTCCGGCCGTCAGGCCAACAGTAATGCTGGCAGACATGACGCTCATGGCTATTGACGGGCTCTTCTCGCACCTTTCAGCTATAAAGCTGGCTGAGGATGTGAATATCAGCGCTGCTATGACGCCCTGAAGCAGCCTCAGAGCAAAGAAGAAGCTGAAGTCCGGCAGGGTTAGAAGGGCTGCTGTGGCCGAGAAGGCAGTGATGGACAGAACGAATACTCTTCCGCTGCCAATTCTGTCAGATATCATCCCTGCAGGCGTGTTGAAGAGTGTGCGGGTGAAGAGATATGCTGAAAAGGCAACTCCGAACTCAAAGGGGGTGACGCTCAGCCTTTCTAGAAAGGAGTTCTCTAAAGGGACTATAGATGACAGGACAGCCATGACAGAAGCCAGCGATAACGAAACTGCATATATTTCCCTCTTCAATCCCTTAAAAGCGCTGAAGCTCCCGCCCTCCACCCATCTGCCCGACACATCCTCAACAATCAGGTAAATGGCGATTGCTGAAATCAGAACAAGGAGAGATGCGGAAGTGAAAACGACTCCCAGACCTGCAGCAACAAGAAAGCCTGCCAGTACCGGAGAAATCGAGAAGCCGAGATCTGTAAGGGTGTTGTATATTCCAAAAGCCTCGCCCTTCTTCTTTCCAGAGAAGTGAACCACTAGAACCAGACTTGAGACCATCAGAAAGCTCTCAACAATTCCCAGACCCGCTCTCAGGATGACGAGGCCGAGCATACCTGTTACGAAAGGGTAGAGGTAGACCAGCAGTGACGTGACCAGCAGACTTGAGATGAGAAATGTCTTTGGCTTCCCCACCCTTGAGAGCGCCACCCCCGCCACTGGCTGGGAAAGGCTCGCAAAGAATCCCCATACCGCTATAACCGCTCCCGAAACAAAATCTACGGGCAGGCCGTTTGTTCCCATCTGGGCAATGAGAATGGGCAGGGTGAAGTACGCCATGCCTCCCCCCATGGAATCAACGAACCTGGCAGCAGAAACGGCGAACACTCTGCGATTCACGTTTAGTTTAGAATCGTGCGCTTTATATAAATTTGCAGGAACATGATGCGCTTATACCCCCTTTATTTCCTGTGGAAATGGAAAATAAAAATAATAAAGGAGCTGTTAGCCCGGTAAACGAATCATTTAATCTTTTCAAGCACTATGGCTGGACAGACCCTCCTTACCCCATCAAGCCCGCCTATTTTCTCTGAAATTATCTCGGTCAACTCCTGTCCATCCCTTGCCCATATCTCCGCCATTATCATGTGGTCTCCGCTGGT
>CAZHKD010000103.1:0-5977 GCA_964533255.1 uncultured archaeon
CCCCTGATAAGGCTGAGGGAGATCACGTCCTTCAAGGAAGCCCATACAGCCCATGTGGATTATGAGGATGCTGAAAAACAGGTGAGAGATGCGATAAAGCTCTACAAGGAATTCTACGACTTCCTCGCAATCCCCTATCTGGTTGTAAGGCGCCCCGAATGGGACAAGTTCCCGGGAGCAGCCTATACAGTTGCCTTCGATACTGTAATGCCAGACGGCCGAACAATGCAGATTGGAACAGTCCACCACCTCGCCGACAACTTTGCAAGGACTTTCGATATTGAATATGAAACACCTAATGGTGACCACGCATACGTTCACCAGACGTGCTACGGCATCTCTGAGAGGTGCATTGCAGCGCTGATCAGCATACACGGCGACGACCTCGGCCTGGTTCTGCCCTTCGAAGTCTCGCCCGTTCAGATAGTCATAATCCCGATTCTGTATAAGGGGAGTGAAGAGAAGGTAATGGAAGTGGGAAGGCAGCTTTATGAGAGGCTGAAAGGCATGGGGTTCAGGGTGGTGCTGGATGACAGCGAGGAGAGGCCGGGGGCCAAATATTACAAGTGGGAGCTTAAAGGCGTGCCAATGAGGCTGGAGATCGGGCCGAGAGAGGTGGATGAGGGCAGCGTTGTTGTGTCTTTCAGGGATGAAAGGGTGAAGCAAAAGGTGCCGGTTGAAGAGATAACGGAAAAGAGGGTACGTGAATGGGCTGCTGAAATGAGGGAAAGACTGTTGAAAAGGGCAACCGGAAAAATGATGGAGAGGTTAAAGTTCTTCGATAGTGTTGAGGATGCCAACGACTGGATTGGCAGGGGTGTTGCCCTTATTTACCTCTGCGACAGCAACGAGTGCGGTGAGGATGTGGAGGAAGCTCTTAAAGGCAGCGTTCTGGGGAGGTTTGTGGAGGTTCCGGATTGGTTGAAGCTTCCCGAGACAGGAAGCTGTGCTGTGTGCGGAAAGGTCGGATATCTAACAGCTGTGGCCAAGACCTATTGAAAGAGGTGGTAAAATGTTCTCCGTCCGTAACGGCTGGCTGTTCGTCGAAGATGTCAGCGTAAAGGAGCTTGTTGAGAGCTACGGCACCCCACTCTACGTAACCTCCAGAGCGGCGCTTGAGAGCAATATCGAAGCTTACAGGGATGCGTTTAAGGACTTCTCTGGAAAAGTAAGGCTCCTCTATGCCGTCAAGGCCAACAACAACCTCTCGATACTCAGGATAATCTCATCAAAAGGGTTTGGAGCTGACGTGTTCAGCGGCGGAGAGCTTTACATGGCTCTGCTTGCCGGTTTTCCGAGAGAATACACCCTTTTCAACGGCAACTCCAAGAGCGATGAGGAGATCAAAATGGGTGTTAGGAGCGGTGTTCCATTCAGCGTGGACAGCATTGACGAGCTCTACACTCTCTCCGAAACCGCCATTCTTGAAGATTCTGAGGTTAAAATTGCATTCAGAGTTAATCCTGAAATAAATGCAAAAACCCATCCCAAGATAGCAACAGCTCTCAGAACCTCAAAATTCGGGATTCCGTGGGGGAGAGTAGTCGATGTTTACAG
The DNA here is from genome assembly GCA_964533255.1 of uncultured archaeon. Classification (GTDB taxonomy): domain Archaea; phylum Halobacteriota; class Archaeoglobi; order Archaeoglobales; family Archaeoglobaceae; genus JdFR-37. The sequence continues at coordinate 1,558 of CAZHKD010000103.1, forward strand.
AACTGCCTACGAGCTGCCAGGCGTCGAGCCGCGTGGCATCCACTGCCACATAGGCAGCCAGATAACGGATACTGCTCCCTTCGTAGAGGCTCTGGAGAAGGTGTTCCAGATAGCGAGGCAAGTAGAGGAAATCGGGGTGGAGCTGGAGTTCATTGACATTGGAGGGGGGCTCGGAATAGATTATGAAGGAAAAGGGACCGAGTCAATCCCCACACCTGCTCAGCTTATCGAAAAACTTCTGCCCGTTTTTGAGGATGGCGTTTCAGGCCTCAAATCAGACCCCGAACTCTGGCTTGAGCCGGGGAGGAGCATAGTTGGAAACACAACTATCCTCCTTACAAGAGTTAATGCCGTCAAGAGAAGTTACAAGAACTTCGTTGCTGTGGATGCAGGATTCAACCTGCTTTTGAGGCCAGCGATGTACGGCGCTTACCACCGCATTGCCGTTGCCAACAAGATGGACAGGGAGGCAGAGGAGGTGTACACCATAGCCGGCCCCATATGCGAGAGCGGAGATATTCTGGGAGAAGACAGAAAGCTGCCGAAGGTCGAGAAGGGAGACATCATCGCAATTTTCGATACCGGAGCGTACGGGTTTGCCATGAGCAGCCAGTACAACGGCAGGACGAGGTGCGCTGAGGTGCTCGTGGAGGGCAGCAACCATTATCTGACGAGGGAAGCAGAAAGCTACGGAGACCTGATTGCAAAGCAGAGGATTCCCGAGCACCTGCTCTAAGCCTGCGACTCAGAAGGAGACATAACGTTCCCTTTTATTAGCATCAGGGAAAGAACCAAGCCAAGCATTATCATCAAAAACGACACCCTGAGCATGAACCGGAAGCCGAAGAGCTCTGCCAGACCTCCGCCCAGAACTGGGCCTATAACCCACCCCAGTCCCCAGAAGGTGTTGTAGACGCCCATCGCCTCTCCCCTCTCATCCTTTCTGGAGATGTCTGCTATCAGCGCCGGAGCTGCAACTCCAAGGCTTGCCCACGCAAAGCCCTCGAATACGTGGATGGGATAGGCGAAGACGTAGGAATTTATGAAGGAGTAGAGAATCATGACAGCGGAGAAGCAGATCTGGGAGAACAGAATCAGAGGTATTTTCCCGAATCTGTCCGCAAGCTTTCCGATTCCCAGAGAGGTAAGGGTTCCTGTCAGCGCGCCTAAGGTAAACAGAGTTCCAACCTGCACCTTCCCGGCTCCGAGCTCCTGATTGAGGTAGATGGGCAGTACAGAGTAAATCATCCCCGATGCGATCATAACGGGCAGGAGAGATATGCTGAGAAGCAGAACACGCCTGTTCATGAAATGCTGCTCGATATGGGGCTATTTAAATGTGGTGGAATTGACGAAGAGGGACAAAAAACTTTAATCCACGCCGCTACCTCCCGGCATGGTGAATGTTAAACCGCTGAACGTCAGGAGAGGCGTGAGCGCATCCGAGCTCGTTGAGGCAATGGCCGACACCGCCTTCAACGCCAGAAGGCTGGGGGAGGCTGCGAGGATATATGCGGAGATGGTAGAGGGAGGCGCTTTCATCTTCCTGGCGTTCTCCGGCGCTCTCATACCGGCAGGGATGAGGAGCGTCATAGCAGATATGGTTGAGAAGGGATTTGCAAGCTGCATAGTGACTACCGGGGCAAACATCGTTCATGAGGTGGCAGAGGCGCTGGGGTACAGGCACGAGAAGGGTGATGCCGGAGCTGACGACCTGGAGCTTTCCCGGCAGAACATTAACAGGATATACGACGTCTTCGTCTCCCAGAACGCCTTTGAAGGCATTGAAGAATTCCTTGCCGGCATAATTCAGGAGATGGAAGGGACAACTGGCACTTACGAGTTCATCAGGGAAGTGGGGCTTAAACTGCCCGACAAGAGCTCTTTTCTCCACATTGCAGCTAAAAAGGACGTTCCCGTTTTCTCTCCCACCCTCCACGACTCGATTGCCGGGCTTCACCTGTCAATTTACGGCAAGGACGTGGTTCTGGATGTGATAAAGGACGTAAGGAAAATCGTTGACCTGTGCTTTCAGGACGGAGCAATTGGCACCGCAATTTTTGGAGGGGGCGTGCCGAAGAACTTCACACTGCAAGCGATGCTTCTGGCTGAGGGTTTCGATTACGCGATTCAGGTTACCACAGATTCGCCACAGTGGGGCGGGCTCAGCGGGGCGACGCTTGAGGAGGCGAAGAGCTGGTGCAAGCTGAAGAGCGATGCGAAGGCTGTAACTGTTTACTGCGACGCCACGATTGCGCTGCCGCTCCTCCATGCGTACCTGGTGGACAGGTTCTGATGGTGATGCATTCAACCAGAGGCAGGATTTAAATTTCACATGTTCAACCACTGTCTATGGAAATCTTCAGGATAAGAATCCCCTCCCCGTTTCCTACGGGCGACACCAACGCATACCTGATTGATGACGAAATTCTCTTCGACTGCGGCATCTACACGCCCCAGTCCTTTGAGGCGCTGAAAAAGGGGCTCGAGGAAAGGGGGCTGGGTTTCGAGGACGTCAGGCTGGTGGTCTCCCACAGCCACGCAGACCACTTCGGAATGGCGTACCTCTTTCCCGAGGTCTACGCCAGCAAAATAGCCTGTGAGCGAATATCGGATTCAGAATTCAGCTACTTCAAGCTGGTTTTCCAGCACTTCCGCAACCTGGGAATGCCTGAGAAGCTGGTAGAACTCATGGAGAAGCGAACAGAGGAGAGGTACACCCAGTACTCAAAGCCGTGCAGGAACTGCAGCGAGGTAAGGGAAATTAAGAAGCTGAAGGGCTTCGAAGTGCTATCAACTCCCGGCCACTCCCTCAGCCACATATGCCTGCTGAAGGACGGCGTGCTTTTTTCAGGCGACACAGTCCTTGACGGCATAGTCCCCTACAAGTCTCCCGAACCGGTGGATGAAGCCGAAAGGCTTCCGGTTCTCCAGCAATTCATCGAAACCATCGAAAAGCTCCTCTCAATCCAGATCGAAACCGTGTATCCGGGACACCGGGACTTCAGAAGTCCCCTCATGACGGTTTTCCTGAGCTACATGGACGATTTTGCCGAGAAAACCACCAGCTTCTGGAAGGCCTACAAGGACTGGCGAACACCCTACGATGCTGCCGTCGAAATCTTCGGCTTCGACCCGAGATTTCTCTTCCTGATGGTCAGCGAGGCTGCAGCTTACACCGACTACCTCTACGCTCACGATTTCGTGGAGTGGAGGGGAAAGGAGGTCAGGAGGAGGGGAAGCGAGGAGGAGCTAAGGCAGCACTGGCAGGAAATTAAGGAGAGAGTTAAGAGAGTACACCAGCAAAAGGGATGAGTACACAAGCATGATGATTTCTCTCCTTTCAGGCCTTCTGAGGGGATAGTCGAAGCTACCGGGGAAGCCCCTCGAATAGAGGGTTTCCGCAACCGCAATTCCTCTAAGTACAGAAACGGAAGTGATCGCAAGCAAAAGCTTTTTGTAGTAACTCAGCCCGGTCTCGCTCATTTTCAGAATTGCCGAGACGTTTTCCAAGTCTTTCATCAGCATCTGGAGCATCCTCATGGCGAGGGCTATGCTGAAGGCCGCCTGAAAGGGAATGCGGAAGAACATCAGGGCTGCAACCATTCTGGATGGATTGTCGGTAAAGAGGAGAGTTCCGGCTGATACCAGGGCTGCAACAGCCAGGATGGATGCGAAAGCTGCCCGGAGAGGTGACGGAAGCGGTGAGGGAGGTGTGGAGGCGGTCAGGCTGGAGAACAGAAGGGTGGCCAGAAAGAAGAGTAAGAGGAGGGGAGATGCTGCTGCCAGGGAATAGAACACCCTTTTTCTGACCGCAACAAGGGGAGGAATGAGGGCTGCGAGGGAGATTGCAGGAGTGAATGAGGTTAGCACTGAGAGGGACAGGAAGGCGGAGGTCAGGATTGCCGTCCTTTCCTCCATTCCTTCTCCTTCAAGTGCTTTTCTCGCAATCTTCGCCAGCCTCATCAAGGTCGATCACCTCATCGCACATGGCAGCCAGCTTTTCATCATGGGTTGCCAGTATCAGGGTCTTCCCTCTTTTCCTGGCCTCGCTGAGGAGCTGCCCTCTGAAGGACGCATCCTGGCCGCACATGGGCTCGTCCAGCAGAACGACATCAGCTTTGAAAGCCTTGGCTATGGAAACCCTCTTCGCCTCGCCGGCGCTGAGAGAGTGGGGGTGCCTCGCAGCAAGCCTTTCAAGCCCAAAGATTGTGGCGTTTCCAGCTTCGTCAGCGACGCTCCTGCTGAAAAAGTGGTAGTTGGGGAACTGCAGGGATATGCCTGTTTTCCCGTGGACTGCTACCTTCCCTTTATCGGGCTTCAAAAGCCCCGCCAGTATTTTCAGAAGCGTTGTTTTGCCGCTCCCATTATCTCCGGTTATGGCCAGTGTTGTGCCTTCTCTCACTTCAAAGCTCAGGCC
>CAZHKD010000104.1:0-5970 GCA_964533255.1 uncultured archaeon
AGGAGCGATATAGAGGTGGTTGTTTGACGACCGGCATAGTCTATCACCAACGCTATCTGGAGCACGAGCAGACGCCAACCCATCCTGAAAGAAAGGAGAGGCTCGCCTACACAATGGATCAGTTCCTCGAAGAGGGGATTTTTGATCTCGAAGGTATAGTGCTCCTCGAACCCTTCGAGGCAGATGTCGAGGACGTCCTTGAGGTCCACACTCCCGAGTACGTTGAGTTCCTGAGGAGAGAGAGCAGGAGAGGCGGGATGATTGACTACGACACCAACATCCCCGTCGGAGTTTTCGAGAACGCGCTTCTGGCTGCTGGGGGAGCCATAAGGGCTGCCATGGCCGTGAGGGATGGTGAAGTCGATAACGCATTTGCCATGGTGAGGCCGCCGGGCCATCACGCCAAGCCCTACACGGGAGCGGGCTTCTGCTATTTCAACAACGTGGCCATAATGGTGAAATGGCTGCAGAAAAACGGTTTCAGGAAGGTTCTGATTATCGACTGGGATGCACACCACGGAGACGGAACCCAGGAGATATTCTACCGGGATAATACAGTCCTCTTCATCTCTGCCCACCAGATGCCCCTCTACCCCGGCACGGGCTTCCCGCATGAGGTTGGCGAGGGAGAAGGAGAGGGCTACACCCTGAACATTCCCCTTCCACCGGGTTCCGGAGACGAGGTGTACCTCTACGCCTTTGAGAAAGTCATTGAGCCCGTTGCCAAGGAGTTCAGGCCGGACTTCATCTGCATGTCAGCAGGGCAGGACAATCACTTCACAGACCCCATCACCGGGCTCGCTCTTACGGCGAGGGGCTATGCGGAGATCATGAAGAGGGCCGTCAGTCTTGCAGAGGATCTCTGCGATGGCAGGCTCGTAGCCGTTCTCGAAGGCGGGTACAGCGTGGAAGCAGCTCTTCCTTACACGAATCTGGCAATTGTGGCAGCAATGGCGGGACTCGACACGTCGAACATCAGAGAGCCTTCAAGCTACCTTTCGGAGCTCAGGTGGCGGAAGAAGGAGTACGCAGCCCAGAAGGCGAGAGACAACATAATGGACCTCATAAAACTGCAGGCAAGTTACTGGGAGTGCTTCAGGGAATATCTGAAGTCTCTGGGACTGGATTAGGACTCGGTTCAATCCGCTTTAGGAGTTCGGAGGTTAAGTTTAAATACTCATCTATACTGGGGAGTTCGGGTGGTTATATGGCGAGAAAACCTGCAAGGATGTTCAGGAGGATCGAGAGGCCCTTTACAAGGAAGGAGTACATAGATGGAGTGCCAGGTCTCAGGCTCAGGCAGTTCGAAATGGGCAACAAGGCGGCCACTTTCCCTGTCAAGGTTACTCTTGTGGCAAAGGAGGCGGTTCAGATCAGGGACACTGCCCTTGAAGCTGCACGTATCGCGGCAAACAAGTTCATATCAAGAAGGGTTGGTTCAAGCAACTACTTCCTGAAAGTTCGCATCTATCCTCACCACGTCATCAGAGAGCACAAGATGGCTGTTGGAGCTGGAGCTGACAGGATTTCCCAGGGTATGAGGAGAGCCTTTGGCAAGCCCGTAGGACTGGCTGCCAGGGTGTTCCCGGGAACCAAGATCATGAGTCTGTGGGTGAAACCGGAGAGCTTCGACTTCGCCAAGGAGGCATTGAAGAGGGCAAGCATGAAGCTGCCGACACCAACGACGATAGTGGTTGAAGAGGGTGCGGAGTATCTTAAAGGTAAGGTCTAAAAATTATAAAAATTCTAAAAATTTATTTAACAGCTTCTTTTGATACGACGCCTTCAAAGCACTTTTCTACGTGCTCTTCTGGCAGCGGAGTGGTTATCAGGCTTACTATTATGAACACTGCTGCAGATACCGGAAGCACAACAACCAGCGGGTCTACGACTGTCCATGGCAGTCCTGCAAGGGTTGGCTTCCCGAACAGGGCCTGACTTATGCCCAGGGGCTTCGCTTCGGATGCGTGGATGAAGGTCAGGTAGAAGAGCGCTCCGAAAAAGCCCACCAGCATGCTCGATATGGCTCCCGCTTTCGTCGCCCTCTTCCAGAACAGAGCTCCAGCGAAGGCTGGAAGCGTCGATTCTGCCATCAGAGCGAAGAATATGGCTGTTCCCCTTGCGATTATGCTTCCGGGCAAAATGTAGGCGAGAATCAGGCTTATGGCAACTCCTATAACCACTGCAATTCTGGTGATACTGACAGTTCTCTCCTTCCCCGCTCCCTGCCTGATCCCCTGCTCATAGACATCCCTGCCCAGGGAGGAGCCGATGGTGAAAATCAGGCTTCCAACGGTTGACATCGCTGCGGCGATGAGAGCGATCATGAAAAGCGCCACAAACCACTCCGGCATGAAGGCGTCGATGAAGGTCGGAATTATCTTGTCAATGTTCCCTCCTGCCACTGCAATTGCTGGCTTTCCAAATCTCTCGAGAAAGAAGACGTTTGACAGGCTGCCCACTATGAACGCTGTTCCGGTCATCATGAAAACAAAGAAGGCTCCGGTTCCGACGGCTCTGTTCAGAGACCTGGTGCTCTCGACTGTCATGAACCTTATTGCAAGCTGGGGCTGTGCCAAGACTCCAACACCCACACCCAGTATTAACGTTGAAACAAGAATCCACCAGGTTACAGACGCAAATTCAGGCATGGCATGCCACCCTGTGTGCCCGGGAAGCTTCCCTGACTCGCTAAACACCTTCACAGCAACATCCGCAAACCCTGCCAGCTTTTCGTGGGCGGTTGTGAAGCCACCAAGGACGGCGTAGGTGGAGAACAGTAGCACTATCATGGAGAAGAGCATTATGGCTCCGTTCAGGGCGTTGGTGTATGAGATGGCTATCAAACCGCCGTAAACCACCCATATCACCACGACCACCGAGATAATCAGCAGAGCGATGTTGTAGTCTATGTTCAGGGCCACCTCGAAGAATCTGGCCCCTCCTATAATCACAACTCCGGCGTAGAGGGGCATGAACAGGAAGATTATGAGTCCAACAAACACCTGAATGAACCTCGACTGATAGCGCCTTGCGAGAAATTCAGGATACGTGAGAGCTCCCATGTTCATGCCCATCCGCCTTACCCTCTTGCCGAAAACAACGTAGGCGATGAATATGCCAACAAGGATGTTGAGGACTGTCAGCCAGAGCAGACCCATGCCAAAAAGAGCAGCAGCACCGCCGAATCCGACGATGGCTGAGGTGCTGATAAACGTTGAACCGTAATCCAGAGCCATTATAGCCGGATGCACTCGTCGTCCAGCAACAAGGTAGTCTTCTGCAGCTCTCGTTCTCCTGTAGCCGTACCAGGCAAGATACGCGACCACGAGCGTATACAGCGCCACAACGAGACCCATTACCCTGTAGTCCACCACCCCGTCACACCTCCGAGTTCCACTTCAGGGCGGAGTAGGCTATACATCCCGCCACCAGGATTATCGACAGCACGTACGCCAGACCGACCCACACGTCCAGTCCACCCAGCAACTCCATCACCTCCTCGCAGCAGACTCCTCCGCAGACGCTTCCGGAATATATACATTGCTACAGTGTCTCAAAGTCTCTAACTTTCATTCCGAAGTTTCTCAATATTTATTCGTGCGGAATATGCAATATATATGGTTTTCGTTGTAAACTTTTGATGCCTTAAATTATACCAAATTAAACTTAACAATTTGTTGTGATTTTACAGTGTTAAATGCAACGGAAATTCTGAGAACGTTGAACGGATGATTTACATCTTACCACTGAAACAGCAGTTAACGAGAGAATAAAAAGAATGAAGAGGAGCATTCAGTCCGATTCGCAATATTGCGATTCTGTGGCATGTTATCACGAAAACCTCTTATTTCTCAACGATTAATACCAGTTATAGACGAGAGGACTGCCAGACTGCTTGAGTGCAGAATAGTGGCGGGCTCGGCAAACAACCAGCTCAAAAGTGGTGTTGCGGGGAGAGTTCTCGCAGAGAGGGGCATCCTGTATGTGCCGGACTTCATGGTGAATGCTGGCGGTCTGATTACGGTTGCAAATGAATATCTCTACGGTGAGCTTGAGGAAGCGAAACTGAAAAGGGAAATTGAGGGCATCGGTGACAGGCTGGTTGAGGTCTTCAGGTTCTCTGAAAAACTGTCTGATGAAAGAGGAGTGCCGGTTTCAACCTACAGGCAGCCGCTGAATGGGCACATCGGAAGATGGGCATGAGATGGAGGGGTGGGTTTTACTGAGCCAGAAATTATTAAAGTGAACGATATCTGGTGAATTTCATTGACAGTCTGTTTTACTCCTGATAACCTGACAACCTTGCTCTTTGAGCAGCCCATAAACCTTACAAACTTTTAAAAAGGAAAAAAGGTTGGTTCAGTCATTCAGACTTCGAAAAGTAGTCCCTGTACTGCTCTCTGAGAACCTTCTTATCGAACTTGCCCACGCTTGTCTTCGGAATGCTGTCAGCGAATATTATGTCGTCTGGCAGCCACCACTTTGCGAATTTAGGCTTCAGGAATTCGATTAGCTCTTCCTTTGTCACTTTGCCTTTGTACTCCGGCCTGAGCACAACAAAAGCGAGAGGCCTCTCCTGCCACTTTGGATGCTCCACACCAACCACCGTTGCCTCAGCCACAGCTTCGTGCCCCATCAGAGCATTTTCTAAATCAACGCTGCTGATCCACTCCCCGCCACTCTTTATGACGTCCTTTGCCCTGTCAACAATTTTCACGTAGCCCTCCTCGTCAACCACAACGATGTCCTCCGTCCTGAACCAGCCTTCGGTAAACTTCTCCGCCGTTTTCTCAGGGTCTTTGTAGTACTCCTTCGCAATCCACGGGCCCCTTACCAGCAGCTCGCCCATGTCCTTTCCGTTCCACTCCACCTCGCTGCCGTCGTCCTTCACAACCTTCATCTCAAGAAGGGGTGCAAGAACCCCCTGCTTGGCTTTCAGCTCGTAGTAGGCAGCGTCGTCCAGATGCATGTAGCTCTTGGGTCTGTTGAGGGTTACGAGGGGCGTCGTCTCTGTAAGGCCGTAGGCATGGATAATTTCTATGCCGAACTCCTCTCTGAAAGCTTTTATGAGTGCTACCGGAGGGGCAGAGCCGCCGCTTATGACCTCCTTAAGGCTGCTGACGTCGTAATCAGGATTCTCCTTCAGGAACTGGTAGACCATAAGCCATATGGTGGGCACGCCCGCCGTGAAGTCTATTTTCTCGTTCTGTATCAGCTCTACAAGGTCCTTCGGAGTCGGATGCGGGCCCGGAAACACCTGCTTGGCTCCAACCATTGTGGCGGCAAACGGAATGCTCCAGGCGTTGGCGTGGAACATGGGGACGATGTGAAGAACGTTGTTCTTCTCGCCGAGACCCATCATGTCGGGGAGGGCAGCCACTATGCTGTGCAGAACAAGGCCTCGGTGGGTGTACTCGACTCCCTTCGGCAGCCCCGTTGTGCCTGAGGTGTAGGCTGTTCCAGCAGTCTGCCACTCGTCGAGCTCGGGCCACTCGTAGCTTTTCGGCTTTCCTGAAATGAGCTCTTCATAGGCGTGGGCAGGCTCAAGCTTCGTGTCGTAGCTCTTCTCCTTCCCCATGATGACGTAGTGTTTGACGTTCAGCTTATCCTTCAGCTTTTCAATCAGCGGAACGAGGTCTGAATCTATGAAAAGAACCTTGTCGTTGGCGTGGTTGATTATGTAGGCAATTTGCTCGGGAAACAGCCTGATGTTGACGGTGTGATAAACTGCCCCCATGCAGGCGGGGGCGAAGTAGAGCTCTAAATGGCGGTGGGTGTTCCAGGCGAAGGTACCAACCCTGTCGCCTTCACCAACACCGAGCTCCTCCAGAGCATTTGCGAGCTGGCAGACCCTGTCGTACATCTCCCCGTAGTTGTACCTGAAAAAGCTCCCGTCCTCCTCTCTTGAAATCAGCTCTTTCTTCCTGTAAAGCTTTCTGGCCCTCTCCAAAAAGTTCTGCAGGGTTA
>CAZHKD010000105.1:0-5947 GCA_964533255.1 uncultured archaeon
TCGGGCACCACGATGAGCTGAGAGCAGTTTCAGAGGTTTATGCCTGCGACGATGCAAAGGAGAAGTTCATTGGGGATTTCATTGCGGCATGGCATAAGGTCATGAACCTTGACAGGTTTGATCTGAGAGTCGGGAGGTTATAGTCAGATACTGCAAATGCTATGAGTCTGGGAAGATAAATCAGCCAGCCCACGGAGCCGGTGGGCGGGAAAAATTTTTGATTTTTAATAGAACCCCAATTCTCGGCCAATTTAGAAAATCTCCAGTAAAATGACCCGAAAAGACCGGAAAGCTCATCGGAAATTTTATTTGCACTTTAAACCATTCATCCCTTCCGGTAAAACTTCAGCAGAAAACCGTTGGGAGTTATGTTCTCCACAATGTCCCACTCGTCGGCAAAATACTTCTCGTAGATGTAGGTTATGTGCCTCGCCAGGAACTCGCTCACCTCTCTATGGCGCATGGTGTGGTAGCAGAGCCACTGAATCCAGTTCTCGCCTTTGGTTATCTCAACGTAGTCGACTCTGTTCAAAGCCTTCCAGCCGTTCTCAACTGTCCTGAGAAATTCCTCGAGGGTCGTCTCCTTGAGGGGCTTTTTGAGGTACCACTCCACTGCAGTCTCCATCATGCTCTCCTCGACGGCCTTTTTCCTGTCGCCAAGAATGAGGTACAGGTACTGGTTCTTACCGCATGCGGTGAAGTCAAGGCTCCTTATCAGATCCATGAGCAGCCTGTCGCTCTCGCTGAGCCTGTTCAAACCGCTGTCCATCTGTTTCAACGCCTCCTCAATCACCTCATTCATCCCGCCGTATTTGGAGCGGTACTTTTCAATAATTTTGAAGGCCTCCTCACTGAGAGTTGTTTGCAAACGCCTTTTTGGCATGGTGTTGAATTTACAATCCTACTTCAAAAGATTTTCGGAGGGAATGAGAGGTGCTTTCCCCCATGCAAAGGCCTCTAAATGATTTTTGAGCCCGGAAATCCCCGTAAAGGCTTTTTCAAGCAGCATGAGCAAAGCATGCTCAAAATGCTGAGTCAAAGGATTTGTATTTGCTCATAAATAATTGTTATAGAAGTTGATGCGGGGGTGGTAAGATCTCTTTTGTGATAAAAGAAGGTGAGCTGGCTGGCTGGCCCACGTACAGCTTTGCCGTTAGAAATCTGCCCCGGGAGATGGCTGAGGCTGACACGGTAAAGGATGCAGTTGAGGCTGCTGCCAGACTTAAGGGGAACAAGGACTACGCAATTTTTGCAGACACCGGAGAGAGGATGAGCTATGAAGAATTGAACAGAGACGCCAGCAGAATTGGGAATGCACTGCTGGATTTAGGTGTTGAGAAGGGTGATAGAGTTGCTCTTTACCTGAGAAACTCCTTAGACTATCTCCGCTGCATATATGCATGTGCGAAAATTGGGGCTGTTGAGGTGCCGGTAAACTGGTTTTACCGGGAGTTCGATGCCAGGCATGTTATCGGCAACAGCGAGTCCTCAACCATCATCGTCGAGGAGGATTTGCTTCCCATAGTTGAGAGCATAAAGGATAGGCTTCCACACCTCGAAAGAATAATCGTAAGGGGCGACTCTTCAGAGCACCTCACCCTTGATCAGCTTGACGGCTCGTCGAAGAATCCTGATGTTGCAGTTTCAAAGGATGACCCTGTGGCGATAATCTACACCTCAGGGACGACAGGATTGCCAAAGGGAGCTGTTCTTTCAAACTACTCCTACACTCTCTCTGCAAAGGCCATCACTTTGTGGATGATAGGCGAGAACGATAATGATTACACAGGCTTACCTCTCTTCCACATCAACGCCCAGATTTACTCCAGCCTTGGCATGATGTTTGCAGGCGGGAAGATAACCCTTAGAAGCATCTTCTCAGCTTCAAAGTTCTGGGAGGACGTTTCAACTTACGAAGCGACTGCCTTCAACTTGCTTGGCTCAATGGCCAACATTCTCTACGCTTTACCGCCAACAGAATTCGAAAAAGACAATCCGGCCAGATACGTTATCATAGGAGGAATGCCGAAAGAGATATGGCTGAAGTTCGAGGAGAGGTTTGGAGTTGAAGTGCTTGAAGGCTACAGCCAGACTGAAGAGCCCTTGCCGTGCTTAAATCCACCTCACCCCTACAAGAAGATTGGGAGCTTTGGAGTGCCGGTTTTCCCCGACATAGGCCATGAGGTGAAGGTGGTCGACGAGAGCGGAAGTGAAGTGGAGAGAGGAAAGGTTGGGGAGCTGATAAGAAAAAGCCCTGCCCAGATGCTGGGATACTGGAAAGATGAGGAAAGAACAGCAGAGACAATCAGGGACGGCTGGCTCTACAGCGGGGACTTCGTTACGATGGATGAGGACGGCTACCTGTACTTCGTTGACCGCAAGAAGTTCATTGTCAGGAGAAGCGGAGAAAACATAGCCAGCTGGGAGATTGAGGATGTCATAAAGAGCCACCCGAAGGTTCAGGATGTTGCTGTCGTTCCAGTTCCTGATAAGCTGAGGGGAGAGGAGATAAAGGCGTTCATCAAACCCAAGGAGGGCGTTGAGGTAAAGCCGGAGGAGATTATTGAGTACATGGCTGGGAAAGTGGCTTACTTCAAGATTCCACGCTACATAGAGTTCGTTGAGAGCTTTCCCTACACGCCTACAGGCAGAATAAAGAAGTGGCAGCTCAAAGAAGAGGAGAGGGAGAAGGAAGACCACGGATGGGACAGGGATAAAGAGTTGCCAGACTGGAGGGAGCGTTTCGGGGCAAGGTGAATTCCCCAGACCCTCAATTTTTTAACACTCCCGCCAACTTTTGATGATGATAACCCTCTGCTTAGTAAACACCTATGACAAGCTGAAGCTCCACGAGATTCACCTGAGAAGCATTGCAAGAGCTGCTCCGCTCTGCTACGCCTACGACATGCATCTCGCCCTCCTCGACTTCGACTTCTGGAGGAGAGAGGAGGAGATGATTGAGGCCGTGAAGGAGTACACCACCATCGGCGGGCACGGCGAGTATGCGGTGAAGCTTCTGGAAAAGGGATGGGTGCATCTCGTGGAAAAAATCCCTGCCCACTTCGGAAGCGTTGTGGCAACAACATCAAAGCCCAGTCAGCAGAAGAGGCTGGACATGGAGTCTCTGCGGAAACTTCTGGAGTCATCCGCAACATTTTTAATCGGTCTCGGGAGAAAGGGTTTACCTAAGGAGTACCTGAAAAGTGCAAAGTACCACCTTGACGTGACTTTCAGTGGAGTGAGTCTGGAAACATGTTCCGCGATGGGGGCAATTTCGGCAATGCTCTGGATGGTGAGAGGGCATGGAGGACATAAGAATCTGCCCGGAACACGGCTTTTATAGGGGGGAAAACTGCCCCGAATGCAGTTACCGGGGAGAGGTTATTCTAAATAAAAATGGGGTCGAAAGGCTTGGCAGGCTGGTTTCTGGAATCCTCAGGCACTTCCCTGAGAGATTTGGCATAGAGATGGATGAAGATGGGTGGGTCAGCTTCGATGCCCTTGTTAGAGCTGTAAGGCGGAAGTACAGGTGGGCGAACCAGTGGCTTGTGAAGGCGCTGGTGTACAGCGACCCGAAGCAGAGGTATGAGCTGAGGGGAGATAAAATCAGGGCCAAATACGGCCACAGCGTGAAGGTCAGGCTTTCAGATTACCCGCCCGCTGAGGAGGAAGTTCTGTACTACGGGACGGGTGAGGAAGAAGCGATAAGGCTGCTGGAGATAGGCATAAAGCCCGTCAATCAGGCTTACGTTCACCTCTCCACCACCATCGAGAAGAGTGAGGAGGTGGCAAGGCTCCGCACCGATGAGCCCATGATACTGGAAATCGACGCAAAGAGGGCGAGGGAAGAGGGGATAAGGATAATAAAGGTCAACAGCTTCATCGCTCTGGCTGAGGAAATCCCCCCAGCCTATATTAAAAGAGTGATTAAAATTCAATAAGTTCGCTGAACTTCCAGCTCAATTGGAGTGATGGCTGAGGCCGGGATTCTGGAGGAACGAATCTCGAACGTTACGTTTCCGGGATAGTAAAGAGTTATGTTCACCTCTCCATTCAGCTGTACGCCTTCAAAGAAGTAAGTCCCGTTGCTGTAGTTTACTGGAAACAGCAGAGTTGCGGAATCATAGCCTATGCTCAGAATCTTGTAGGACGTGGAATTTACGAATGAAAGGATTCTTTCCTTCAAATCCTCGGCACCGAAGAGAAAAATTGTGAGTTTCTCAAAGGGGCTTAAGGAGTACTGGAACTCTACCTTTGTTCCATTAACTCCGTAATATGCATTTACGTGTGTTATCGCGATGGCAAGAATCACTGCAATGGCCAGGTGCCTCATCCACAAGGCCAGGCACCTCATATAATTTAAGCTTTTTTCTTCACTGGTGAAAATGAAGGAATGTGGCTTTAGGGTAATTGAGCACTTTATCCATCCACCGCAACACTTATCAACATTACGTTGAAGTATCTACTGGGGTGCCGCTGGTAGTTGTAGCACCATTCCCGCCGTCACCGCCGTCAACAATTTTCGGCACCCCGTTCATAGAACTGGGCATTTGCAGTGTGGCTGTATGAATGTGCTGTGCGAATGTTATCAGGGCGTAAGACGATCCAGATGCAGCCAATATGCAAAAAAATGCCAAAAATCCACAAGTGTTAAAATCTTCCTGTTGAGGAGAATTTTGTGAAAGTTGCAATTTCGGGAAAGGGTGGCGTGGGGAAGACGACGCTGACAGCCGTGCTGGCTTACCTCTTTGCAAGAGACGGATACAGGGTCACAGCCATAGATTGCGACTCCTCCATCAACCTTCCTTCAGCCCTCGGTATCAGGGACAGGGTTACTCCCCTGTCTGAGCTTGAGGACGTCATCAAAGAGAGAGTTTACGGCCCTCTTGGTACCTACAAACTCAACCCTAAGGTGGACGACATATTTGAGGAGTACAGCGTTAGGAATGAAGACGGTGTGAGGGTTCTCGTGCTCGGCACCATTGAGAAGGGTGGTGAGGGCTGCTTCTGCCCCGAGAACGCCTTTCTTCGAGCAATACTGAGACACGCCATTTTCAGAGAGAAGGACGTTCTGCTGCTGGACATGGAGGCGGGGATTGAGCACCTTGGCAGGGGGACTGCAAAAGGAGTTGATGTCCTCATCGCTGTGATAGAGCCAGGAAGCAGAGCCGTCGAAACATTGAGAAGAATTGAGAGGCTCGCCGGTGACATAGGAATTGAGAGGATTGCAGTGGTGGTCAACAAGTTCGTGGAGAGCGAGAAGGCAAGAGAGCTGATTGAAGATATAGAGCATCCGCTACTTGGAATAATTCCCTACGACCAGTGCTTTGTCCTGGCAGACCTTGAAAACAGGCCACCATATAAAGTCTGCGACCTCAAGCCCTTTGTTGAGATAAAAGAGAAGCTGGTGAGGATGGTATCATGACGCACACCTCCGGGAAAAACCTGAAAATCGGAATACTGCTCAGGGGCAAGTACGGGAGAAGGGCGATGGAGATGATCGCGAAGCGTTTTAACGTGGTCAGCTATGAGCTGCCCGCAGAGCTTCCGCATGTGATTGACGAGCCAGAAGAGATGGTGAAGTCCATTCCTGAAGAGGTGCTCTCCGCAGACATTCTCCTGAGCTACGCGCTCCATCCAGACATAAACCTTGAGGTGATAAGGCTCGCAGCCGAGAAGGGGGCCAGGCTGGTGATTCTGCCTGGGGGCTCAAAAAGCGGCTCAAGGGCTCAGATAAAGGAATTCGCCGACAGGTACGGCATCAGGGTGCTGTGGGAGGACATCTGCTGCGCCACGCCCTACATCGAGGATGAGGACATCAGGGAGTTCATCGACGCATACGGCATGCCGGAGTTCGAGGTGGAGATAGAGAACGGAGTAATCAGGGATGTCAGGGTTAAGAGGGGCGCCATATGCGGCAGCAGCTTTTTCGTTGCAGAGAAGCTCA
>CAZHKD010000106.1:0-5933 GCA_964533255.1 uncultured archaeon
CTGCATTGTGGTCACAGCAATCATGGCAACGTAGTAGCTGATGGGGCTGAGAATCAGAGCAGGGATGTATCCCAGCGAAACAATTTTGAGGCTCTTTGCAAAATCTCCGACACCGCCCAGCAGGCTTGAGATTATGTGAATTACTCCAGCGTACAGCGCCCAGACAATGAAGGTGGAGATGAAAGCTGCAACGACAGCAAAAACCTTTACAACCCCTCCCAGCATCGCCGCCTCAGCGGGCAGTTGGATGTTCTCTATGGTAGAAAGAGCAATGTATGCTCCCGCTACCCCGTTAAGGGCGACTATAAACAAACTGACCCAGAACGGAAAATCATCTGTTTCTCTAAAGAACCTGTTTGGATTGAACAGGACATCCAGAACGTTCATAAAGCTTCAATGCATTCATGGAATATATAGTTTTATTTTAGGTTTATCTTACTCTTAATCGTTTATTTCCAGCTCAAAAACACCACAAAAATTTTTAATGATTAATCCCAATAATTAGTGTATGGCGAGGGTGAAGATGAGCTTTATTGGCTCAGAAGGTGTAGAGAAGTTTGTTGCTGAGGCCTACAACTATGGATACAGCGTTGGGCCGCGAGGGGAGTGGAGAATGGTTGTATCTCTGGAGGAACGTGAGGTTCTGGCAAATAGGGATGTTGAAGTCCAGATTGAGCCCATAAAAATCCCCGAAGGCTCCATCATTTTCCCCTGTATCGTCCAGAGGAACGCTCTCGGTTACCTGGCAGGATTGACAAGGCAGGGAAGACCCAAGAAGATTGAGGAGGAAAGGGAGTTCGACATTGCCGTTTTTCATCCGATAAGAGATGGCGTAATTGAGTACGGAGAGCTCCTCGGTGTTGTGAATATTTTATACGCCAAAGCCGAGGTCAGGCTCGTTGAGGCATATGAAAAGTGGATCGGGGAGAGATACAGGTTTTTCCATTAGATTTGTGGATTGGAAGGGTATCGAGGGGGCAAGAATGAGATACGATCTGGAAATCGAAAGGTCCCTTGCCGAGAGGATAAGGGAGCTTGATGAGCAGAAAACGCTCATACTGAGGGCGATAAGCTGGTATTTAGACAACATGGAGCCGAAAGAGATTGGAGAGGAAGAAAGGTCCCGCATAACTCCCAGGCTGTGCTCTGTCCTGGACAACGAGGTTGTGCAGATAGACATCCCGGATGAGCTGTGGGGCAGGCTCAAGGCGTTCAGCGATAAAAATCGCCTGAGGGTTCACAGTGTGGTAAAGGAGGCCATACGGGAGTACATTTTTGAGCGGTACACAAAAAAAGGGTTGTAAGGTAAAAGGTTAAGAGAAGACCTTTTCAAGGGGCGGCACAACCTGCTTCTTTCTGCTCATTACTCCCTCAAGCCACACGCTTCTGCCCTCAACGGCCTTTCCGAACGCCTTCTCAACAACGCTTGTATCTTCGCTGACAACAAGAAGCTCCGTCCCCTCCCTGATGATGTCCGTTAGCATCATGAAGACGCTGTGGTAGCCGCCCTCCTCCTTTACTTTTTTCATCTCCTCGTATAGGGAATCCTTAACCTCATCCAGCAGGCTCAGGTCCACAACTTCAATCTGGCCGATGCCCACCTTGTTTCCGGACATGTCGAAGTCCTTGAAGTCCCTGAAAAGCAGTTCCCTTGGAGGCTTGCCGGCTATGTCGCTTTTAACCTTGAACATCTCCATGCCCAGAGCTTCCATGTTTTCAACGCCGGCTATTTTCGCCAGCTCCTCCGCCGCTTTTCTGTCCTTGTCAGTTGTGGTGGCGGACTTGAAGATTACCGTGTCGCTCAGAATTGACGCAAGCATGATGCCGGCAATGTCCTTGGGTATCTCGACGCCGAAGTAATCGTAGAGGGTTTTGACCACTGTTGCGGTGCATCCAACGGGCATGGCAAGGAAGAAGATTGGATTGGGGGTTGTCACATCGCCCACCTTGTGGTGGTCAATGATCTCAACAATCTCCGCCTGACCAAGGTTGTCGAGGCTCTGGCCAATTTCGCTGTGGTCAACCAGAATAACTTTTTTACCACTCCCATCGGTCAGCAGCTCAGGAGCTTCAACTCCGAATTTCTCCAGAACGAATTTGGTTTCGGGGTTCGGCTCTCCCTGCCTTGCAGCAACGGCATTCACGCCCAGCTTTTTCTTCAGCTCTGCATAGGCTATGGCGGAGCAGATGCTGTCAGTATCGGGGTTTTTGTGCCCAACGACATAAATCGCTTCTGTCATGAACCCTCATCTGGCACCACCGATATTAAATTTTCCTGAATTTGACGACGGATTCAACCTGCTGACCGGAAAAAGTAAACTTAATAACATCTCCCGCAACCCCCTTTCATGCTCCCTGAAAAAATCCCCTTCGTGAAGATGCACGGCAACGGTAACGACTTCGTGCTCATAGATGAGTTCGGGCAAATCCTTATCCCCGAGGAAAAGAAACCGGAGTTTGTCAAAGCAGTATGCCACCGCAACTTCGGCGTTGGAGCTGACGGAGTGCTTTTCGTCCAGCCCTCTGAAAGGGCAGATGCGAGATTTCGCTACTTCAACAGCGACGGCAGCGAGGCAGAGATGTGCGGAAACGGCATAAGGTGCTTCTGCCGGTACATTGTGGAAGAGGGCTATGCAGGCGAAAACGTTAGCGTCGAAACCCTGGCGGGCGTGCTGGGGCTTGCGGTGAAAAGGGATGGCTGGTGGGTCAGGGTGGACATGGGGGAAGTGAAATTCGAAGCCCAGGAGATTCCCGCTGAAGGAGAAGGGGAGTTCAGGAGGAAGATGAGAGTGATTGACCGGGAATTCGAAGTCTTCGCCGCAAACACCGGCGTGCCTCACGCAGTAATATTTCTCGATTCCCTCGACCTCGACATAGTTCCATACGGGAGGGAAATCAGGTTCAGCCCCCTTTTCCCTGAAGGAACAAACGTGAACTTCGCAAAGATAATGGATGAGCACAACATCCAGATAAGGACCTACGAAAGAGGAGTGGAGAACGAAACCCTCAGCTGCGGCACCGGAAGCGTTGCCGTTGCGGCAATAGCCGTAAGGCGTGGCCTGGCGAAAAATCCGGTTACGATTCACACCAGAGGTGGGATTCTCATAATCGAGCTTCAGGATGGCAGGGCCTACATGACAGGCACCGCCTCAAGGGTCTTCGAAGGTTTCATCAACACGGGAGAGCTCAGGATATGAAGCTGGTTTTTCCGAATCGCCTTGCGTTATCCGCCATGGCTGGCATATGCAATGCCGAGTTTGCTTCAAAGCACCCTGTCGGGTATGCTGTGCTGGGAGGCTTCAACGCTGACAGAAAAGCGATGAGGGCAGCGGAAGAAGCGGTGAAGAGGGGCAGAAAGGAGTTCATATTCAAAGACCCACTGGGTGGGATCGAGGAAGAGCTGAAAAAGCTGAAGGCAATGAAGTTCCCCGGAATTGCCGGAGTCAACGTCAGGTCCGGCACCTCCGACGGATACCTTCAGGTTGCAGAGCTCTGCAGGGAGTATGCTGCCATCATTGAGATTAACGCCCACTGCAGGCAGCCGGAGTTTCTCAGCATTGGATGCGGTCAAGAATTGCTTTTTAAGGCCGAAAAACTTGCTGAAATAGTTTCTTCATGCTCCGAAATATGTCCGGTTTCGGTGAAAATCAGGGGAGGGCTGGATGTAGACTACGTGTCCCTGGCAAAGCTCCTGAAGGACTCGGGAGCGTGCATGGTTCACGTGGACGCCATGATTCCGGGCGGCGGAAGCGACCTTCAGCTTGTCAGAAGGCTTTCAGCCATAATGTTCACCGTTGGAAACAACGGCGTGGTCGATTGCGAATCAGCCGTTAAGATGGCTCAGGCCTCACACATGGTTTCCGCTGCCAGAGCCGTCCTGAAGGACGAGAACTTTTTCCACTCCATTCTGAAGGGTGAGCTTGCCAGAAAAGTGGAGCTGGTGGTGGAGTAAAATTATTTTAACCTCCTGGCCAATTGAAGCCGATGGATATCTACGATGTCTACGTAATCCACTACGGAGAGATAGCCCTGAAAGGAAAAAACCGTGATTACTTTGAGCGTAGGCTGATTTCCAACATCAACCGGATGGTAAGAAAGCTAACAGACAGGAGGGCAAGGAGGAGATACGGCAGAATAATCCTGGAGGACGGAAATCCAGAAATTGCAGAGAAGCTGAAAAAAATCCCCGGCGTCAGGTACTTTGCCATGGCAAAGAAGGCCTCGCTGGACATGGACGACATCAAGAGAGCCGCTGTAGAGGTTCTTCCGGATGAATTCACAACCTTCAGGGTGGAGGCAACGAGAAGCAACAAGAGCTTCCCCCTCAACTCCATGGAGATTAACCGGGAGGTGGGCAGCCACGTAGCTGAGGTCACGGGAAAGGCTGTGAAGCTGAAGGAGCCTGACGTCACAGTCTACATCGAAATTTGCGAGAAGGAAAGCTACGTCTATACCTCAAAGATTCCCGGCATCGGTGGACTACCCGTTGGCACCGCAGGAAAGGTCGTTGCGCTGGTATCGGGCGGGATTGACAGCCCCGTTGCCGCCTTCATGATGATGAAGAGGGGATGCGAAGTTGTTGCAGTCCACTTCTTCAACCAGACCCTCCACTCTCCGCAGGTCAGAAGGAAGATAGAGCTGCTGGCAGAGAAGCTGGCGGAAGTTCAGGGTCAAATGAAACTGTATATGGTTCCGTTTGGAGAGGTGCAGAGGGAGATAATCAAAGCGGTTCCGGCAAAATGGAGGATGCTCATCTACCGGAGAAGCATGATGAGGATGGCGAATCTCATAGCCAGGCAGGAGAGAGCAAGCGGAGTGGTTACTGGAGACAGCCTGTCCCAGGTGGCCAGCCAGACCCTCCAGAACCTGGATGTCATATACAAAGCCTCCAACCTCCCCGTTCTTCCGCCCCTCATAGGCTTCGACAAGGAGGAGACCATCAGCATGGCCAGGCAGATAGGCACCTACGAAATATCCATAATGCCCTACGAGGACTGCTGCTCCCTCATGATAGCAAAGCATCCAGAAACGAAAGGCGACCCTGAAACTGCTGAGCAGATTGAGAAAGGTATTAATTTCGGTGAGCTTGAAAAGAAGGCGGTGGAAGAAGCGGAAATCAGAGAGTTCGAAACGTAAGTATTTGTGCTTACTCCGCCAGAACAAAGGGGTGTGTTTATGAGGATCTCTCCAAAATGTCCGGCATGTCTCCTCAACAGGGTTCAGATGGAATCGCGGCTCGCAACAGAAAGCGAAGAAATCATTGCTGCGGCAGTTGAGGAGGCTCTGAAGGTTCTCTGTCAGGAATATCCAAAAAGGGGCATTAATGCAGTAATAGCCACGAAAATGCACCGCAGGGTGTATGAGGTGCTTGGGAGCGAAGACCCCTACAGGGCTCTGAAAGAAAGGGCAAACAGCGTCGCAATGCGGTACAGAAGCTGGGTGGAGGAAGTGGTCAGGAAAAGTGATGACAGCTTCAAAACAGCTTTAATTGCCAGCATAATTGCCAACACATTCGACTACGGGGTGATGGGGCACAGCGTTCAGGATGATGCCTTCAAGGAGTTTTTTGATAGAAAGCTGAATGAGCCGCTTGCCATTGATGACAGCGAGGATATCCGTAGCCTCTCGAGGGGAAAGGTTGTTTACATAACAGACAACGCAGGCGAAATCGTCATGGATGCGGTTTTCATGAAGGAGATAAAGAAAACCAGCGAGAGGCTGACGGCAGTTGTGAGAGGTAAGCCAATCATCAGCGACGCAACCCTGGAAGATGCCTATTTTGCTGGCATAGATGCAGTTGCAGACGAGATTCTTACCAACGGAGATGGAGCGGTTGGCATAATTGAGGAAGAGCTCCCTGAAGAGACCCTTGAAAGGCTGGAGGAGGCAGACATCATAATCGCCAAAGGTATGGCAAATTACGAGTGCATGGA
>CAZHKD010000107.1:0-5912 GCA_964533255.1 uncultured archaeon
ACCCACCCTATTTTCTTAATTTCGTGCACGTCAATTCTGGGAATCACGATGCCCATAATGGGGGTTTACGATTCTATTATTTAAACTTTTAGCGCCAAGGTGATTTCGACATTTGTTGGGCAACTATAAGCGATTTCCCCAAGAACAACGCTGATCTGATCTCTCAGGTCTTTAAGAAAGTCGTCGTGCACGCTAAAAACCCGGGTATGGTCAGGCTCGGCCACGTTTCAATAGACGGTACAAAGAACAGGCGGGGAACCAAGACCATCAAATGCTACGTCCCAGAAAGGATGCGGCTGGAGATGCGGGAGAAGATGGGGAGAGAGGAGGCGAAGAAGAAGTACGGACTCAGAAAGAAGCTCGAGAAGGTTTTCGGGCACATCAAGCACAACATGGGCTTGAGGCAGTTTTTCATACAATTTTTTGTTTTGTGGATTTTTCAAAGAGCTTTCGTTGAAATGCTTGTGGTAACGGCTTAATTGCTAGACGGCCTCTTTAGCCTGTGGAGGATGTCACGTTTTAAATGTCAGCCCAGGAGTCTCCGGATTTCATCCTCCACTCTTCTCTGAGCTTCAAAGCCCAGGAGTTGCTTGGCCTCTTCGGTATCAACTTCGAAGTTCAGTGTGTGGGTCTCTTTTTTCCGCGGATTTTCTATCATCAGTATTTCTGGACCGTTGCCGGAAGCTTGCCGAACCAGTTTTGCTATGTCTAAGACAGACAGACACTCTCCACCAGCGATGGGTACGATGTTGTATCCCCGAGGGAAACTCTCAATTGCTTTTACGTACGCATCGATAACGTCAAGAACATGTATGAAATCTCTGGTCTGGGTGCCGGGTTTATGAACTGTTAAGGGCTCTCCTTTTCTGGCTTTGTTCACAAATATGTTGATGACCGTCGTTTTGCTTATTTTGTTACCATCCACCTCATACTCGCCGTAAACGTTTGTTTTCATGAATATGAGCGCATTAAATTGATTTCTTGAAAAGGTCTCAATTATTTTCTCCCCCACCCATTTGGTAAATCCGTAATTGTTTAGGGGATTGCGAGGGTGAGTGGACTTTACGGGAATTTCCACCGGATCGCCTATAACTGCCATGGATGAAGGGAATATCAGATCGATTCCGTGTTTTCTGCAGACCCATGCGATGTTGGATGTGCCAGCCACATTCACGTCATAGGCCTTGTCAGGCATAGCTTCACAATCCGGAACCCCGGAAATCGCTGCGAGATGAACAATTACATCGCAATCTTTGAAGATGTTTTCCATTTCCTGCCTGTCGCGAACGTCTGCCCACAGAATCTCATGACCACCGACTCTTTTAATCTGAGAATTGAAGAAATTATCCACCATGACAACTTCAAATCCCTTCTCAATCAGTCTCTTACACAATCCTGCTCCGATGTATCCTCCTGCACCAGTTACTCCAATCTTCATATTTTAACCTCCTTCTTACCCTCCTTTTACCTCCTCAGGTTTTTGAGGGCCCTCAATCTGCTTGCCAGATCCCTAACCCCAGACTGTAAGTCGAAGAGGGTCTCAAATCCAGTTTCTCTAATTTTCGTAAAGTCCACATTGTAGCTGAACTCAGGTTTACGATCCTTTATAAAATCGATGCCTGTAGAGGGGTTGACAACCTGGATGACCGTCTCCGCAACCTCTTTTATTCTGAAATTCTCTCCTCCGACATTGTATATCTCCCCACTCTCTCCGTGATTCCTCAGGAAAAGAAACGCTCTTGCTGCGTCCTTTACATGGATAAAAGGTCTCCAGTTGTCTCCATCTCCAAAAACCGTAAGGGAATACCCCAGAATTGCTCTGAGGACGAAATAGTTGACTACGAGGTTAAACCTGACTCCGGGACTGTAGCCGTAGTTGGATGCAAGTCTGAGTATCTTTACATCAAGCCCGTATTTCTCATGATATTCGAGGCACGCCCGCTCCGCCTTTAATTTTGACTCGGAGTAGGGATTCAGGGGTTTTACCTGGCTGGTCTCATTTAATTTATAGCCAACACCGTATATGTTACAGGATGACGCAAATAAAACCTGAGCGTCTCTTTTTCTTGCTTCCTCAAGCACATTAAGGGTTCCATAGTAGTTAACGGTTTCCACTTCTTCCCTCACCTCATCAAGCATTCCCGGAGTTGCTGGCAATTTTGCTGCGAGATGAATTACGGTGTCCACATCTCTGAAGGCCTTCTTGAGGTCTTCCTTATCTCTAACGTCGCCCCAGTAGAAGTCAACGTGATTTAAAAACAGTAGATTAAGCGGATCTGAGCCCGACAGGTCATCCATTATCCTGAATTCCTCATCCTCCCTCATAAGCAATTCCGATATGGCGCTCCCGATGTATCCGTTTCCACCGGTAATGAGTATCATTTCTGCATCATCTCTGATCCAGCAGCGCTTTTGGGAGAAATCTGTCTTTATATGCTTCAATGATTGCCTTTCTTCCCTCAATCTCCCTGAAGATATCTGCTATCGCTTCTTTCAGGTCTGCTGGTTTTCCAATCAGCTTCCTGAAATTGTCATTTTCGATGACCATCTCATGCTCCTCTTTCTCCACCCTTGGGTTGGGGACGTGCTTCACTTCCACTTCAAGCCCAATCTCCTCTGCTGCTGCCTCTCTTATCATCTCTGCAAGTTCCACAATTTTAACCGCTCCCAGAGTCTGGTTGTAAACCCTGTAGCCATCTCCATCCCTCCTGGCAAGTTCTACGAAGGACTGGACGCAGTCCTCAAGCGTTACAAAAGGCTTCCCCTGCAGCCCCCTGCCGTAAACCGTTATCGGATAACCAATCAGCGCCTGTGCACAGAATCGGTGGGTTACAACTCCAAAGTAGAAGTCGAAATCGAAGCGAGTTGCGAGCTCACCCCTTGCCTCTTCAGTTGTTGCTCCGGTGACGATTGCGACCCTGACATCAGACACATTCAGTCCCCACTGCCTGTGGGCCAGGAACATGTTGTTTATGTCGTTGCACTTGCTCATGTGGTAGAAACTGCCGGCCATGTGGGGGTGAGGAACAACATCTTTCCCACCCCTGTACTCCACCTGGTAGAAACCCTCCGGAATCGGGTATTCCGGAGCACCGTAAACTCCTGTGGTTGTTGCTGCTATGAAGTGTGTGTCGAGCAAATCATTCTCCTTAAGAGCCCACAGCAGATTCAGCGTTGAAATATTGTTGTTGTACTGGGTATAGACCGCTTTCTCCCAGCTTATCTGAGAGTACGGTGCCGAGGGCTGAGCAGCCAGGTGAATCACAACGTCCGGTTCGTAGACCCTTACGAGCATGTTCACGAACTCTCTGGACGTTAAGTCTCCCTCGACAAAGGAAACTTTACCAAGCTCCTCAACTCTCCTTTTTCTTTCTCCAGGGGACAGAATTGGGACTGCAGAAATTGACCCTATCTCCTCAACCCATCTCCTCCTTGCGAAGTTGTCCACTCCAACAATTCGCTCATCGGGAAATGTCTCAGCCAGTCTTAAAAGAACCGGCCAGCCAATATATCCGTCCGCTCCTGTTACCAGTATTGTCATCCTTTCACCTCACCACTTCTGGTGGTAACAAAATATAAAAAAGTTTACGGTGTAAGGCTTGTCCAGTAATCCTGGAAGACGATGGTTGACAACACAAATCCCAGCAAGACATTGATGGCAACGCCCGTTGTGAACGCCATGAATGGCTTAACGCCGGATGCTGCCAGCTCTCTGAATCTCGTAGTAAGCCCGATGCAGAAGAAGGTGAATATGAACGTCCATGACCTGAGTGTTTTGACCGGAGCTATTACGAGTGGCTTTAACATCTCGTTGTACTCCACAAGGCTGTAGTTTGCAGATATTACAGTTATGACCACAGATGCAACCAGAAACCCGATTACGAATTTTGGAAATCGGTACCATATCTCAACAGGATTTGGCCTGTCGTCTCTGCTCTCCCACCTGGTTATGGCTATCAGGGCCATTATGAAAGCCCACAGGCCAATCCAGATGTCCCTGCCCAGCACCTTCATCAGGGTAAATGCCCATATCGCCTGATCTTCCCCAAAACCATATCTTGATTCGTACATGCTTCCGTACTGTGTTGCTGCTGCAAAACCCGCAGCGTCAGCGAACTCAGAAGTTCCAATCCAGGCTCCGGCAACTCCCGGATGAAGTGAGAGCACTCCTGCAACGAAAGGGAGGACGAAGATAAACACCATGGCCCAGAGGATGACAACTGTTATCGCCATCGATACGTGCTCTTTTTTAGCCTTAACAGCGGCAGCCATGGCTATCGCCGCAGACACCCCGCACACAGCTCCGCCTGCTCCAAGACAGGCTGCAAATCTTCTGTCAAGCTCAAAGAATCTTGTAGCGGCGAAGTAGATTACTACAAAGGTCGTCACCGCCACAATGGTTGCCTGAACAAAGGCTATCGGGCCAGCATATGCTATGAGTGAGAACGGAAGAGTAGCTCCAAGCAGGACAATGCCGGTTTTTATGTAATACTCAACCCTGAAACCCGAATCCATCCATCTGGGCAGCGCAACGAAGTTTCCAATTACGAGCCCTATGATCAAAGATACCAGCGGAGCTTCAAGATTTAGAGCTGTAAAGGCTTTCCAGCGGCTTAAAACTGCTATAATAACCGCAACCACGTAGACAAAGGTGAACGACGGCAGATACTCCCTCGGGTTGAAACCTATGAGGTAGCTGCTGAGGGTGAAGACAACAGCCCACATAACGTACTGGACAAGGTACCAGAACCAGTTTTCTGTGAAATGTGACTGAACGGTGCTGAAATCACTCCATTTTGGAGGGTACACAGCTATTGGCTTTATTGTACTTCCACTGTAAAATGCGAGTATTGCAACGGCAACGATCCCCAGACCGAGCCAGACGGCCCACCAGTCCTCTTTCTTCCAGAGACTTTGATACTCCATAGATAACTCACCTCTGAAATTGTTACCTCTTTTGGTGGTAACCTAAATATATTTATATTTTTTGTTTCTGGAACAATTTGTGGACATCGAAAAAGTCCTGGAAGACCTGGGGATGAGTAGATACCAGGCGAAAACCCTTGTGGCATTGATGAAGCATGGAGAGGCGAAAGCTTCGGATATAAGTGAGCTCAGCGGGGTGCCAAGAGCCAAGATTTATGCTGTTCTGGATCAGCTCGCGGATATGGGATACGTGGACAAGATCCCGGGAAGGCCCGCCCGCTACAGGACGAAGAGTCCCGACAGAATCATTGAAAGGCTGAAGTACAACACCCTGCTGGAGTACAGCAGAAGACTGAACACCATAGAGAGCATTGAGAAGGAACTTTTTGAGAGACTGAAGTCGCTCTATTCGCCGTCTGAAGTGAGAACGAAGGAACTGATTAGAGTTGTGAGCGTGGGAGAGCCTTCCGAGAGGGAGACGAGGCTGCTTTACAGTCAGGCGAAAAAAGAGATCGACATAATTTCGAAAAGTTTTGAATACTACCCAAAGGTGAGAAGCGAGCTCATAGAGGCGTCGAAGAGAGGAGTTGAGATAAAGATACTCCTGCTTGGCAAGGAGTTTCTGGAAGAGAGAAGCAGGGCTGTGCAGAATGAGATAGTCAGGCTCGTTAAATCTGATTTGAATGCCGAGATACGGCTTAGCAGGACGATTCTGCCCTTGAGAGGGGGCATAGTCGACCCGAGCTACGAGTACAAGACCGGAAAGGCAATATTCGTTGTTGAAGACCCCGAGACACCATTATATTTGAGGGATGCTGCTGTGACGGAGAATCCGAGTCTTGTGGCGGGGATGAAGAAGTATTTTGATTTGATATGGGAGTATGAATCTCTCAGCACCTAACTTGAACGAATAATTCGAAGCCAACTTTACGATTCAAGCACACTTTTGACGGCTGTGATTAAAATGACCCCAAAGCATCAGACTA
>CAZHKD010000108.1:0-5882 GCA_964533255.1 uncultured archaeon
CCGAGCTGAGCGATGCCGACAGCATCGGGATGAACGCGCTGCTTGCCTTCATTGCAGAAGAGCTTGGAGTAAGCCTGCTTTTCACGACTGAAGCGAGTCCCAAGACGTTTGGCAGCGTTAAGGAGCTCAGAGTCGCTTCATACATGGCAAAAGCTGCAAAACTCCGAAAGACTCCGCCAAAAGACCTGGGCGTGAGTTTGCTGGTTGTCAAAGAGAAAATCAGATTTGAGGTGTGCGACGAGTTCGAAGGCTGTCAGGAGGCTGAGGAGTCGAAAAGGTTTGTTAGAGACCCCATGGGTGACTTCAGAATCTGGGTGAGGGATGGAGAGATAATCTGTAGCCACGAAAAGCTCTGTGTGAGGGGCAGGACGGCGAAAGCCATCTACGACACCGTTATAGCGAAAGGGCTGGTTTCCCGCCTTGAGCATGCCGCTTATCTTGGGAGAGAGCTGACGAAGGCGGAAATTGCAGCGAAGCTCAATAAAAACTATATTCAGGACGAGCCCCTAGGTTTCGGTATCTATGACGGTGAAAAGTGAGAAGGAGAAGACCAAAAAAGCTGAAAGACCTTGTGAAGCCGGTAAAAAAATTGCTGTGACAGGCAGGCCGGGAGTGGGCAAAACCACCCTCTGCCTCAGGGTTTTCGAGGAACTCTCCAGCAGAATAAAAATTGGTGGGTTTATCACAAGGGAGGTAAGGGAGGGTGGCAGGAGAATTGGCTTCAAGGTCGTTGATCTGCAAAGCGGCGAGAGCTTCTGGCTGGCAAAAAAGGGCACCGGCAGGGTTACGGTGGGAAGTTACGCTGTTATGCTGGACGAGTTTGAAGGCTACCTGTCTCGAAGGTTCAGCGAACTCCAGGGCGAGCTGATCATAATCGATGAAGTTGGGCCAATGGAACTCAAAAGCAGGCTTTTTGTGAGGAGGGTTCAGGAGCTGATGAACTCCAGCAGCAACCTCCTTTTCACCATCCACTACAGAAGCAGGCATCCCCTTCTGGAGAGGATACGAAGGGAGTTCGAAGTTTACGAAGTTACGCTTGAGAACAGGGACGGACTGGCTGATGAGATTATGAGAAAGATCGAGGGGGTGCTCCCTTGACCGAGCTCATTTCAGAAGGGAGAGCGAAGATTGCTGTTGATGGAGTTTTCTACAACCCCAGAATGAGGCTGTGCAGAGACATGGACATGATCGTCTTCTCTGAGCTCAGGAAAAGCGGAGTTAGTGGAGCTAACAGGCACAGCTATCTTGATGCCCTCGCAGCAACAGGCATAAGGGGAATAAGGGCCTTTCTGGAGGCTGATTTCACCCCCTTTTTCAACGATGCCGACAGAAAGGCTGTTGAAACGATAAAGCGGAATCTTCAGCTCAACGGGGTTGAGGCGGAGGTATTCAACAGGGATGCAGTCTCTCTGATGAGGGAGAGGAGTTTTTACCACATTGACATAGACCCCTTCGGCAGCCCAGCCCAGTTTGTGGATGCTGCATGCTACTCAGCAAGGAGATTCCTCAGCGTTACCGCCACCGACACCGCAGCCCTGTGCGGGAGCGCAACTGTTTCGGGCCTGAGGAAGTATTCAGCTTATGCCATCAAAACGCCCTTCATGCACGAAGTTGGTATCAGAATGCTCCTCGGAAAGGTTGCAAGGGAGGCGACGAAGTACGACAAGGCTGTGCAGCCAGTTGTAAGCTGGGCAAAGGAGCACTACTACAGAATCCACCTGCGCGTAATTTTCTCATCAAAGGAGGCCGGCATGGTCTATGAAAAGATAGGCTACGTCGTGCAGTGTGAATGCGGGAGAGTATGGTGGAGCAGCATGGATGAAACTCCTGAAACCCTCTGTTCCTGTGGTCAAAAAGCTGTTATGCTCGGCCCGTTATGGCTGGGAGAGCTTGAAACAAAGGATTTTGTTGAAAGACTTGTTGAGAGGAGTGAAGGGAAGGTGAAGGATATATTCAGCCGGATTTACCAGGAGTTGAGCATCCCATTCCACTACGACCTCCATGTCCTTTGTAAAAGGCTTGGAGCTGCTCCGCCACCGGTTGAAAAGGTTATTGGAGAGCTCAGAGAGCTCGGCTACGCGGCATCCCGCACCAGATTCAGCGGCACATCCTTTAAAACGGATGCTCCCCTGGATGATGTTGAAAGAGTTATCACTGGCTGACTCATAAAAGCCTTTAAAGCCTGAAAAGATTAGAAAAACAGCATTCCGGCAGCGATCATCACCAGACCCCAGGCCACTCCGGCTATGGCAAGATCCCTCTCTCTCGGCCTCTCCTTCCCTATTTTCATGGCGTACAGGCCGTAAATGAAAGACAGAACTCCGAAGAACAGAAACCACACGGCTATGTACTGGCTGTAGGGAATGAGGACAACTGAACCGAGTTCCATGCATCCTGTTTCATTTCGCAGGCTAAAAGCTTTCCGATTTTATGTGGCGTAAGTTGAATGGTTTTGGTAGGTTACTGCACCATGAATTTTGCCTTTTTCTTTTAATCTCCCTGTCTCTCCCACCCACCAACCACCTTTTCACCCCAAAATAAAGAGCAGCAAAGGAACCAGAGCCGAAATTACGAATCCATGCATGAACGCTGTCAGCGATAAATCTTTCCCGAAGCTGGCGATAATCGGCAGGGTTGAGTCCATGGTGGTAGCGCCACCGGCAGATATGCCCGCCTCCTTGTCGGGCATCTTGGGGTAGAACACAATGGTCAGCAGCTCCCTGAAGAAGTTGGATGTGAAGCCAACAGCTCCAGCGAAAGTTCCAGCCTTCGCAGCCAGATAAGGGCCCGTCAGGGAATACCAGCCCATTCCAGCTCCTATGGCCATGGCTGTCTTCAGATTCATCCCTGTCAGAGCCCCTGCAATCAGTCCGCCAGCGATGGAGCCTATGACGGTTGCCACAACGAGCCTCATGGAGCTCTTCCAGGAGTTTTTGATCTTCTCTGCCTTGTCTTCCGACATCATGAGGTCAATTCCAATTATGAAGAGCAGCAGTGCAAGCACTTCCTGAATGTACACGGGGAAGCTTATTCCTGTAAAGCCAAGCAGAATGCCTGCTATCAGAACTGCAACGTAAACGAAGCTCAGACAAACCACCTCAGAACTCTGGCCATTTGATAGCTTAAGATGAGTGTCAGCACTGCAAAGATGGCTGAAATGGCACCAACATTTGCCAGCTCAGCCAGATTCAACCTCGAACCCATGTCGTAGCCCAGCGAAAATATCAGAACCACCAGCGTTACCTGCATGAGTCTGGACACGTCAACCTTCTTGTCTTTCAGGAAGTATCCGGCAATGAGGCCTGCCAGCAGAGAAGATACCAGCAGAATCATGATATCACTTCACCGCAACACCTAACCGAACAGCAGCCTGAAATAGCCTATGTATGGAATCCTGAACTTGGCAACTCCAACGATCCAGCTCTTTTTAACCGGAGCAGAGAGGTACGGCTGGTCTATCATAGCATTGTGGTCGCCCTTGGTTATGTAGCCCGAATGCTTTGCAATGCCATCTCCCGGGATCTCCTCTCCTCTCTCCACCCACTTTATGGCTCTGTGGATGATGGGAGTTCTGCTTTTATCTCCATTTGGGTAGTAAACTATTACATCACCATAATCACCAAAACTCTTGTACCCCTTGGCCATTCCTTCTTCGTACGTGGTAATGCCAACTCTGTCCGGGCTGAAAAGGAACACCACGTCTCCTCTGTGCAGATTGGGCTCCATGCTCCCAGATTCGACAGCCACCATGAAGGGCCAGGTGCCAGTCACTGCTATGCCAATGGCAACTATGACCGCAACAGTAATTAGGGTAGACACAACATCCTTGAGAAGACTTAGTGCTTGCTTGGACATGGATTTCGGAGGAGTAGAAATGATAGTTAAAGATATCGACTCAAGACTTATAATCACGAAGTTCGCCATGCACGGCTACAACATCCATCCGTCCGCTGTGGAGCTCCTCAAGGGGCTGGGGCAGGACATAGATGGGATAATTGCTGAAATATGCAGAACTGCTAACGGCTGCTTTATAATAACTCCTGAGGAAATAAAACCAATCATATCCAAGCTCAAGGTTAAACCTCGTCCCGCTGAGCCAGTCAAACCTATTCAGCCAGAAATCGAATCCAAAGAGGCGAAAGAGAGGATGAAACATGTTGGACACGCAGAGTCTGGGCAGGTATCGGTTCTGAAAGACGTTACAGGCAAGTCCTCATGCAGGGGCACGGTAGAGGACTTCGTTGTCTACTTCAACTCCAGGCTGGAGAAGATATCCAGAATACTTAAGCCCCGCCTCAAGGCCATACCTATCTCTGCAATAGGAAAGGTAAGGACTCAGAACATCGATGTCATCGGGATCGTAAATGAGGTGAGGGAGATCAATCAGAACACGGCAATTTTCGAGCTGGAGGACAGAACAGGCGTTGTCAGCGTTGTTGCAACGGGGAAGGTGAAGGAGGTTGCCATGGAGCTGATGGGAGATGAGGTGATTGGAGTTTCGGGAACCATACGGGGTGGAAAGAGCATAATGGCCGACAGAATAGTATTTCCAGACGTTCCCAACGGCAGCAAGACGATCAAAAAGGAGTTCGCCATTGCCTTCATATCAGATGCCCACTTCGGAAGCAACACCTTCCTGGAGAAGGAGTGGGAGATGTTCCTGAAGTGGCTGAATGGGGAAATTGGAGAGGGCTCTGAGAAGGTGAAGTACTTGGTTGTTGCCGGAGATGTTGTTGACGGGATTGGTGTTTATCCGGGGCAGGAGCATGAGCTGACGATTTTTGACATATATGAGCAGTATGAAGAAGCTGCATCCCAGCTCGACAGGGTTCCCGACCACATAAAGGTAATTTTAGCCCCCGGAAACCACGATGCTGTCAGGCAGGCTGAACCACAGCCGTGCCTTCCAAAGGAGTTTTCGAGCCTCTTCGGAAAGAACGTCATCCACGTTGGAAACCCCGCGCTTCTGGATCTTGACGGATTGAAGCTTCTCATCTACCATGGCAGAAGCCTCGACGATCTGATGGCGAAGATACCGAGGCTGAACTACGAGAGGCCCCACGAAGCTCTATACGAGCTTCTGAAAAGAAGGCATCTTGCACCCATGTACGGCCAGCGCTCTCCAATAGCTCCGGAGAGGGAAGACTATCTGGTGATAGATGAAGTTCCAGATATCCTGCATACCGGACACGTCCACACTTATGGTGTGGGGTTTTACAGGGGAGTTTTCTGCATAAACTCGTCAACTTGGCAGAGTCAGACGGAGTTCCAGAAGAAGGTGAACCTGAACCCCATGCCCGGGAAGGTTGCAGTGTATCAGCCCGGAGAGAATGTTTTGAGATTGAATTTTTATAGTAGTTGATTCGGCTTTCGACTTTGAATCAAATTCTTCTTTGTTGGTCACGTCAAACGAGATTTGCCAAACCATAAATGTCTTATACCGACATAGCAATCAAAAAACATCTGGGTCCGTGGTCTAGCGGTTATGACGCCTGCCTCACACGCAGGAGGTCCCCGGTTCGAATCCGGGCGGACCCACTCCCAATTCTCAAAACAGAGATTTCTACAACGTTTCCAGTCCTCAAAAAGGTAGCAAAAGCGTCCATTATCTCAGAAACCCTGCCATCATAGTTTTCTTTCAGGAATTCGTAGTTCTCCCTTGAAAACCAGATGGTCATTCTGAGCTTTCTTCTGCCTTTTTTCTCAAAATCCGAGCTTCTCTCAGAATTTATTCTATGTGGACGTTCACGAACGTCCATGGACGTCATAATGATAAATATTGCATAACAGGTATATAAATTTTTTGTAACAAAAACTAAATTTATCTAATTTGCAGAGAGGAGAGAGTTTACAACCACCATGCACGAAATTTTTGCATGCAC
>CAZHKD010000109.1:0-5727 GCA_964533255.1 uncultured archaeon
CATGGACTCGCCGGGATTTGAACCCGGGGCCTCCGCCTTGCGAAGGCGGCGCTCTGCCACTGAGCTACGAGCCCTTCAGCCCTCCATTAAATCCCTGCAAGTCAGAAGTATAAATATTTTGGTCCGGTCTAGTTTTTAGTCCAACCACTCAGGCAACCATTTCAATCCGGTCACACCCGTTCCGGTTCACAATTCATGGGCAATATCAGCTTCGCTGCCCTGCTGGGCAGGTCTTTCAAAAATCCTGCTGATCAGAATGCTGAACTCAAAGAGAACTATCATGGGCAGAGCCACCATGGCTTGGGTGAAGACGTCCGGCGGGGTTATAGCCGCACCAATGATGAAGAAGACCACATAAAAGTGCCTGCGGTAGTATCTGACTGTTTCGAGCTTCACCAGACCATTGCTGACCAGAAACACCATCACCAGTGGCATCTGGAAGACGATGCCAAAGACAGCGAGCATGAGCACCACGAAGTTGATGAATTCGGCTAAGGAGTAGTAGGCCAGCACACCCTGGGCCGCAGCCGACTGGTAAAGGAACTGGAGGAAAATGGGGAGCATAAGGGAATAGCCATAAGTCAGGCCTATCAGGAAAAGGATGACGGATGCAGACACGTACTTAACCACCTTCGCCTTTGTGAGCTCAACGTTTGTCAGGATTTCTGTGCGATCCCTGAGTGCTTCATACGCAAGCTTCGTGATGTATGGCAATGCTGCCACAAATCCAAAAATCAGACTGATCTTGAGCTTGAGAACGAGGCCTTCGAGGGGGTACTGATAGATGAGGTTTGCACCTTCAGGAAGCAAGTCCTGCTCTATTTTCGATATGACAATGTCAGCAACATAGGCAAAAGATACTGCCCACACCACTGCCACGATTATTGCTATCCTCAGCAGCTTCGTTCGCATGGCCACAAGAATCTCTGCAACCTCTGTTGCTGTCATTTCAGCCATTGCTCAACCACAGACCAGGTGGTTTATAAAAATTAGGAAGACGGCAGTTGGTTTCAGAAGAGAAGAAGAGAAGAGTCTCCAGAGTCATCAAAACAATTTTATTCTTTTTAACTCACCCTTTTTCGATGATTGAGGTGGTTTATGCAGGTCTTTGCGATTCATGTGGAGAAGACCTGAGCGGCAAGGAGATCGAATCCCATTCATGCATCAGGAGGGAGACTCCCCTCTGCCACTTCAAGTATGAGTCCCTTTATCAAGAATTTGTTGAATTTTTCGAGAAGGCAGTTGGCACTCCGAGAGCAATACAGAAGTTCTGGGCAAGGAGGGTTCTGAACGGAGAGAGCTTTGCTGCTGTAGCACCAACAGGTATTGGGAAGACCTCATTTGGGACAGTCATGTCACTGTTTCTGGCCTTAAAGGGCAAAAGAAGCTACATAATCCTCCCTACGACGCTCCTCGTAAAGCAGGTTGTGGAGAATATTCGAGAATATGTTAGTAAGCTCAGCCTCAATCTGGGTGTTAACGAGAATTCCGACATCACCCTGCTGCACTATCACGGGGGGCTGAAGAGGGAGGAGAAGGAGAGATTTTTCGAGCTGCTCAAAGAGGATTTTCATATCCTCGTTACAACCACCCAGTTCCTTGCGAAGCACTTTGATGACGTAAACGGCGTAAATAAGACCTTCAACTTCATTTTTGTGGATGATGTTGATGCGGTTCTGAAAGCTTCCCGAAACGTGGACAGAATTCTCATGCTTCTCGGATTCAGGAAGACGGCAGGAGGATGGGAGGGTGAGGCGAGGGGTTGCCTTATGGTTTCCACCGCCACCGCTAAAAAGGGGCAGAAGGCCCAGCTCTTCAGACAGCTTCTCAACTTCGACGTGGGAAGCACGACCCACGCTGTGAGAAACATAGAAGATGTTGTGGTGGAAGCAGATGAGGCGAATCTGGAAACTCTTCGCAAAATACTGCTTGAGATGGGTGGCGGCGGCATCATATTTGCCAGGAGCAGTGAAGAGGCTGAGGAAATTCACAGGAAGCTATCAGAGTCCGGGCTCAAAATCGGGCTGGTTGCATCAGGCAGAACGAAGGATTACGAGCTCTTTGGGAGAGGAGAGGTGGACTACCTCATCGGCACCGCCTATTACTACGGAACCCTTGTGAGGGGGCTTGATCTTCCTGAAAGGATTAGGTTTGTCGTTTTTTACGGCGCCCCCGTTTTCAGGGTCAGGGTAGAGGACATTGATTCTGCTCCTCCCGGAATCATAAAAACCCTTGCGTTCATTTTCAGGGAAAGCGAAGAAGTAAAGCCTTTTCTGCAAAAACTCTCCACAATAGACAGAAAACCAGAGGAGATGGCGGAGCTCAGAAAAGCTCTGAAGGCTGCGGTTTCAAAGGGTTTAGCTTCTGGGAGAGATGTTGCATTTAAGGGGGGCGAGGTGATATTCCCCGACATAAGGACCTACATCCAGGGCTCTGGCAGAACTTCCCGCCTTTTTGCTGGTGGAATAACAAAGGGGGCTTCATTCGTCCTTGAAAAAGACCCTGACATTCTCTCAGCATTCGTCGAGAGGGCGAAGTTTTACGACATAGACTTCAAGCCCCTGCTGGAAGTTGATTTTGAAGAGCTGAAGAAAGAGATTAGCGAGTCCAGAAATCGCTACAGAAAGCGGAGCGAATTTGACATCATCAAACCCACCCTTTTCGTTGTTGAGAGCCCTACGAAGGCCAAGCAGATAGCCAGATTCTTCGGCCAGCCAAGCATCAAGGTCTTCACGACAGATGGTTCTGCGGTGATAGCCTATGAAGTTCCAACTCCGGAAAGGGTGCTGATAATCACTGCCAGCCTCGGCCACATCACAGACCTCATCACCGGCAGAGGGTTCCATGGCGTGGAGGTTGATGAATCAAACGGGAGATTTGTACCGGTTTACGCATCAATCAAACGCTGCAGAAGGTGCGGCTATCAGTTCACAGAGGAGCGGAGTGACTGCCCGAAGTGCGGCGGAGAGATAGATGATTCGAAGGGCAGAATAGCGATGCTGAGAAGGCTAGCCAAGGAGACGGGCTTCGTCATCATAGGGACTGATCCAGACAGCGAGGGTGAGAAAATTGCCTGGGACATCAAAAACCTTCTCTCCGGATGTGCTGAGATCAAGAGAGCTGAGTTCCACGAAGTTACCAGAAGAGCGTTAATGGAAGCTCTAGCCAACCTGAGAGACGTTGACGAGAACCTCGTTAAAGCGCAGCTGGTAAGAAGGATTGAGGACAGGTGGATAGGCTTCGTTCTCAGCCAGAAACTCTGGCAGGTTTTCCACGACACAAACCTGTCTGCAGGAAGAGCCCAAACGCCGGTGCTTGGATGGATAATTGAGAGAGCTAAAGAGAGCAGAGAGCGGAGAAAGGTGGCCGTAATTAAGGAGCTCAGCCTGTATCTGGAGGATATTGATCATATCGACGGTGAGCTCGAACTCGACATCTCTTTATTAAGCGAGAGGGTTGAAGAAAGAAGTCCTCTTCCTCCCTATACTACAGATGCGATGCTGAGAGACGCAAACGCAATTCTGAAGCTCTCGGCGAAAGAAACCATGAGAATAGCCCAGGATCTCTTTGAAAGAGGTCTCATAACCTACCACAGAACAGACTCCACACACGTGAGCGAGGTGGGGCTGAGGATTGCAAGGGACTACCTCGGCGACGATTATCAGGGAAGGAGCTGGGCGATGGAAGAGGGTGCCCACGAGTGCATAAGGCCAACCAGACCCGTTGACAGAAACACGCTGGAAAGGCTCATCCACGAAGGAGTTATACAGGCTGAAGACCTCAAATGGGCACACCTTGCCCTCTACGACCTCATATTCCGTCGCTTCATGGCGAGCCAGTGCAAACCATATGCTGTGAAGGTTGCCGAGTACAGAATTGCTGTCAGTGGAAGGGAATTCAGGGAGGAAAGGGTCGTTGAGGCTTCGGGAAGAGCGTATCAGATTTACCGCTGGTCGGTGTGGGTTAAGGATGCTCTGCCAACTGGCAGATTTAAAGTCAAGGCTGAAATTCGCAGCATTCCAAAAGCTCCGCTGTACACCCAGTCTGACGTTGTTCAGCTGATGAAGGAGAAGGGCATTGGCAGACCATCGACCTACGCCACGATTCTCGACAGACTGTTCGTCAGGAACTACGTGGGCGAGAGAAACGGGAGGATTTATCCAACCAGGAGGGGCATAGAGGTCTTTGAATTTCTCAGGAGAAATTACGGTGGCTTCGTTTCCGAAAACAGAACAAGGCTGCTTGAGGAGAAGATGGATGCGGTGGAGAGGGGGGAGCTGGACTATCTTGAAGCTCTGAAGGAGCTGTATCATGAGATCAGGCAGGTTTAAGTTGAGGTGTGAGGTCGGGTTAAAAATTGTATCCGTTTTCCAGCAAAAACTCCAGATCTCTATCCGTCTTTGCAAAAATCCCCACATTCCCCAGCCTTACGTTTTCCAAAAATTCTCTGCATGCATCGTAGGCCTCAACCATTTCTTCAAGTTTAGGTGGCCTTACCTGCTTCATCCTGTATTCGGGGAAAAAGGCAAGTATGGTGAAGGGGATGGAGGGGTCAACAGACCCAAGGAGCTCAGCTACCCTCGCTATCTGATCCGTCTCAACCCACCCGGGTATGTAGAGGCTCAGAACCTCCAGAACGAACCCTCTGTCAACGATTTCCTCAGGAAGCTGAAGTATACGTTTATTTGAAACGCCCGTAAGCTTTCTGTGCACCTTTTCGTCATAAGCCTTGATGTCCAGCCAGAAGGCATCCACCTTCCCTTCAAGCACATCCAGATTTTCAGGGGTGAGGCCATAGCCGTTCGTTTCGAACAGCACCCACAGCCTACCGGCTTTCTTGATTTCCTCCGCTGCCCTTGCGTAGAACTCAGGATTACATGCTATGTCGCCGCCTGTAAATGCAACGATGTTCCTTGCCGGCCCCCATCCCTGCTCGCTAAGCTCGATTTTGTCCATGCTGATGGCACCTGGGCACAGTTTGCTCCTTCTCCCAAGCATTATGCAGCTTCCGCACCCTCTGCAGAGGTCGAGGGCGTGGTAAGAAGTAGCTCTTTCCCTGGGCTCGTAGATTATGCTGTATTCCTCAACGTATCTTTCTGCAGCTTTTCCGATGTCTTCGGGACTCATCCAGACTCCATTTGCCCGCCTTGAGAAATACCAGGAGTGGCACTTGAGGCATGACAGATTGCATCCCGACTGGTAGATGGAAAGGTAGTGTTCGGGACGTGAGAGGTGAATGGCCTTGATGAGCCTCAGATGGCATTCTTCCCTGTAGGTGCTTTTGCATGCTGGAAGCAACCTGTGCCCGGACTTCACCAGACAGCTTCCCATCCCGTAACCCTGCCGGACGAGGGAGCACTTCATGGCTGAACAGATGTCTGCAACAGCAATCATGAAGGTTTTGGTTGTCTTTGCTGACCTTTAACCTCAGCGTCTCGAAGTGCGAGGGCAATTCCCAGCAGTACCACGAACATGTAGAAATAGGCCTCTATCTGCAACGACTGGCCCAAGATGAAGTATGCGAGGATCGTAGCCCCAACAGCCTCACCTATAACGCTTGCAGTGACAGGAACGACACCCATGTGCCTCAGTATGTAATTTATCAGCGTGTGACCCAGCATCATAGGAATCGCTGCCAGAAGGAGGAAGTAAGCCCACGTTTCCAGCCCGTAGCCCAGGAGCGGGAGACCGTTCACGATTGAGATAATGAAAGCCACAAATGCTGCC
>CAZHKD010000110.1:0-5643 GCA_964533255.1 uncultured archaeon
GGTTCTCCACCACTCCCTTAATTCTGTCCACTTCCTTCAGCCTCAGGTGGGGAGCGTTGACAACTTTCGTTCTCCCCCTTGCAACGGCTCCCAGCACGGCAATTGTAGGGGCGAGATCAGGCGTGTCGGAGCAGTCCACCTCTATTCCTTCCAGCTCTGATTGCTCTGCGGTTATTACTCCCCTGTCCTTATCCCATCTTATTTTTCCGCCCATCTCTCTCGCAATCTCCACAATCCTCCTGTCACCTTGCTCTGAATCGAACATTCCTGTTACCTCCACCTTACCAGCCAGCAATCCTGCGGCTATAAGGTAGCTGGCGGAAGAGAAGTCAGATGGGATGAAAAATTCAGTAAGGCTGTAATCCTGACCAGATTGCACATAAAAGGTACCTCCTTCTTTCTCAACCTCAATCCCGGACTGCTGGAGGACGTGCAGGGTGATGTTCACGTAGGGCTTCGATTTCAGATCCGTTACCCTGATGGCAGAATCTGTTTTGGCGAGGGGGAGGCTCATGAGCAGGGACGTCAGAAACTGAGAGCTCTCAGCTTCAAGAACCACTTCTCCGCCTTTCAGAGTTCCTGAAACCCTTACAGGTGGGAGATTACCGTCAACAGCGGCACCGAGGGAATTCAGGGCTTTTACAAGCTGTAAACTCGGCCTTTTCCTCAGCGACTCATCTCCGTCAAGAACGGCTGGCTTCCAGTCCGTGGAAGCTGATACTAGACCCATTAAAATTCTTAGAGTCGTTCCTGAATTTCCGCAGTAGAAGTAGCCCCTGCTGATTCGCTGCATTCCACGGAAAAGCAAAGAGCCCCGGTTTCTGACAAAGAAGGCACCCATTTTTCTGCATGCTTGGAGGGTGGATACTGTATCATCAGCAAAAAGGGGATTTTTGATGAGGGAATGGCATGAGAGGGTGGCTGCAAAGAGGGCGCGATGGGTGTAACTTTTTGAGGGTGGAGGGGCTGCTTTACCATCTATCTGGCTTTTTCTGATGATTGCATCCATGATTGTTTACAGAACACCGGGGTTAATAACTTTGTGCGGTGGAGGGAACATTTCGATGAAACGGTTGGGGATGGCAAAATAAAATCTCAACATTTAAAAATCGAACCCGGAAGCGGAGGGCATGGACACTTACGAGCACATTTACGAGTTCAACGACCTCTTTCTTATCGACCTGCCCCAGAAGCTGACTGGCTACAGGAAGTTCACAAGCTCCTGGGTGATTAAAGAGGGTAGCAGTGCAGTTCTTGTGGATGTTGGGCCAGCCTCCACAATCCCTCTGCTGAAAAAAGGCCTTGACAGCCTCGGTGTTAAAAGAGTTGAATACATCCTGCTCACCCACATCCACATCGACCACGCTGGCGGAACGGCGGATTTGCTGAAGTTCTATCCTGACGCGAGAGTTGTTGTGAACGAGAAGGGGGAAAGACACCTGATAAACCCGGAGAAGCTCATGGAAGGGAGCAGGAAGGTTCTCGGAGAAAGCATTGTTGAGGTTTACGGGGAGATAAAGCCCGTTCCCGCTGATAACATACACAGAGGTGCAGTAGAATTTGCTGGAAGTGAGATTGAAATTATTAAGACCCCCGGACACTCTGTCCACCACCAGAGCTATGTTTTCGGAAAATATCTTTTCGCTGGAGAAGCTGCGGGAGTCTTCCACAGGTTCGAAGAGCTCTCAGAGCAGTCTGGCCAGGATATTTACTACGCCAGACCTGCAACGCCTCCGAGATACATCTACGAGGTTGCCGAGGAGTCTGCCAGGAAACTACTTGAAGTGAGTGCGAAGCACATATGTTACGGCCACTTTGGAATGGCCGACGCAGGAAGGCGGATTCAGGAGTATCTTGACCAGCAAAAGCTCTGGTTCGAAACTGCCCTCCACTTCACACGGCAGCACCCCGAAATGGATGATAGAGAGATCATTGCGGAATTGCGAGGAGTTCTGATGGGGAAGGACGAATTGCTGTCAAATTTTGGCCTGCTGGATGACGACGTGAAGGAGAGGGAGGATTACTACATCAACAACGCCCTTCTGGGCATGGTTGGATACGCCAGAGAGCTGTGCTCCAGCCAGCCGTAAGTTTTTATACTCCCAACTCCTACCCTACGTTTCAATGCAGAGTCGTCGGGAAATTCAGGAGATTCAGGAAATGCAAAAGATGCAGAGAGTCTGCATGGAAATAGCCAGAGAGCTGATAAGAAGGAAAGTCAGGAGCAAGGAAGAGGTAGCCAGGGTTAAAAGAGAGGTTGCCAGGAAGTACCACCTGTCCACCATACCTGGCGACGCTGAGATTCTGAAGTGCTGGAAGCAGGCCGGCATGGATTTGGGAGAGCTCAAGGAGATTCTCAGGCTCAAGCCCGTCAGAACGATTTCAGGTGTGGCTGTTGTCAGCGTTATGACGTCTCCAGCCCCATGCCCCCACGGCAAATGCATTCCATGCCCCGGAGGGGTGGAGAAGGGTACGCCGCAGAGTTACATCGGTTTTGAGCCCGCTGCACAGCGGGGAAGGCAGCACGGATACGATGCTTACAGGCAGGTAACAGCAAGGCTCAGGGAGCTCAGCGAGATCGGCCACAGCGTCGACAAGGTTGAGGTTATAGTGATGGGAGGGACCTTCATAGCGAGAGACAAGGAGTACAGGGATTCCTTCATGCTCGGAATTTTCAACGCCCTGAACGCCTTTGGAAGGGCGAAAGCGAACCGAACTTCAAGCCTCGAGGTGGCCAAGAGGAGGAATGAGAGAGCTAAAGCGAGATGCATCGGCATAACCTTCGAAACCCGCCCGGATTATGCGAAAGAGGAGCACATCCTGGAAATGCTCCGCTACGGCGGAACCAAGGTGGAGCTGGGAGTTCAGAGCGTGTACGATGACGTTCTCGATGCTATCAGCAGAGGGCACGGCGTGAAGGAGGTCGTTGAAGCGACGAGGCTTTTGAGGGATTCGGGATTCAAGGTTGGCTACCACATAATGCCGGGCTTGCCGGGAAGCGATTTTGAGAGAGACCTGGCCATGTTCAGAGAGCTCTTCGACAACCCCGACTTCAGGCCAGACTACCTGAAAATCTACCCAACCCTGGTTGTTGAGGGGACGCAGCTCTACGAGATGTGGAAGAGAGGCGAATACCAGCCTTACTCCACCGACGAAGTTGTGGAGCTCATTGCCCAAGCCAAGAAATACCTGCCCCCTTATGTCAGAGTTCAGCGGATACAGCGGGACATTCCTGTCGACAGGGCAATCGGGCTTGACAAGGGGAACATCAGGCAGCTAGTCCACAGAAGGATGAAGGAGCTCGGCCACACATGCAGGTGCATCCGGTGCAGGGAGGTTGGGCACAGACTCAGAAACTGGGAAATCGAGGCGGGGGATGCGGAGCTGAGGATTTTAGAGTATGAGGCCAGCAGCGGAAGGGAGTTCTTCATCAGCTTTGAACTCCCCAATCTTGACGCCCTCATCGGCTTTATAAGGCTCAGGTTTCCGGATGAGCCTTTCATACCCGTTCTGAAAGATGCAGCCATCATCCGGGAGCTCCACGTGTACGGGAAAGCCGTTCCTGTGGGCGAGAGGGATGAGAAAGCGTTTCAGCATCGCGGCTTTGGTGAGAGGCTGGTTGAAGAGGCAGAGGAGATTGCAAGGCAGGAATACGACAGAATAGCAGTGATAAGCGGCGTTGGCGTGAGGGAGTACTACAGAAAGCTGGGATACAGGAAGGGTTTTGAGTACATGGTGAAGAGGTTATGAATCAAAATCTACATTATCTACATCATCCCGAAACACCTTTAGTGCTTCTTTAAGCTCATCCAGGGTTTTCCTGGTGAAAATCATTTCGATCTTCCCCTGATTGCATAACTCAACAACATGTTCGAAGTCACTAACTCTTCTGAACCACCCTATGCCATCTGTAACGAAATAAAATTTCTGCCAGTCTTCCTTAGCTTGCAATATCTTCAGTATGTCACCTAACACATCAGTGAGCTTACTTCCTGTGGCCTCGTAACCCTTGACTTCAATTATAACAGAAGGATTGCTGCTCGAGGGTATTGAGAAATCTGCTTTTGCTGAACCCTTGGAAGTCGTGAAGTTCCCTCCTCTGACATACGAAAGTCCAAGTTCATCAAGCAGTTCCTGAACATCATCTTCCAGCGATCTTCCTCTTTTCTGACCTTTCACAGCTCGACCACGCATGAATTTATATCGCTCAACCAAAACCTCGTGATACTTCCATTTCCTGAAGAGCTCAAAATTTGCGATGTTTTTTATACCCATATCGTTAACCAGCGTACTTGCAATTTCCTTGGCGAATCGTGGAGTTCTCCTTCTGGCAGTTTCAAAAGACGTGCCAAGAGGTATTTTTGCAAAATACAGAAGTTCATTGAGAAATTCATCTTGAGATAAACCGAGCATAAGCCTCATAACATCTAAAGAATATTTTTCCTTTTGTAAAATATTCTCAAGCGTTTTCTCTGAAACCCCGTTCGTCTCCAGATAACTGCAAACCGTTTCAATGGCAGAAATAACTTCTTTTCCAACACTATTTAACCATTCAGAAGGGATTCTTTCTATTTGATCCAGGACGTCCTGGACT
The DNA here is from genome assembly GCA_964533255.1 of uncultured archaeon. Classification (GTDB taxonomy): domain Archaea; phylum Halobacteriota; class Archaeoglobi; order Archaeoglobales; family Archaeoglobaceae; genus JdFR-37. The sequence continues at coordinate 4,595 of CAZHKD010000110.1, forward strand.
CGTATCTTTGGCAATCACAACCACTCTCCTTCTCTTGCGTCTTCTCTGAAAATAATCTCAAACTCACAGTTATTGGAAAGGGTTGTTTGGCCAATGCCGACTCTCTTTTTTATGAGTTCAGAATATTTCGGATTTATCTCATACCCTACAGAGTTTCTTCCAGTCAGCTTTGCGGCCAATGTTGTTGTTCCCGAACCCAAGAAAGGATCTAAAATTGTATCACCCCTGAAACTGTACATCTCTATGAAACGCTTGGGAATTTCAACAGGGAAAACAGCTGGGTGCTCCTTTACCCACTCAGTCTCGGATTCTACGCGCCATATTTGTCTCGTGTACTCAACCCATTTTTCATAAGATAATTTACTTTTTTCCTTTATTTCCTTTGAAACTTTCCTTCTTTTACCAGGTTTGACAAGAACAAAAATATATTCCCAGTAAACCTGATTATAAATCGTTGGTGGATAAGGATACGAGCCAAAAAGCGGTCCTGGAGCTCCTCCCTTGTATCTATTAAAGCCCTTATCCCAAATATAGGTATCGAGAAGCCTAAATCCTAAATTTAAGGCTTTATCAAGAACCATGTGGGCTAGAGGAATCCTCCAAAACCTACCATCATTGTAAAAATACTTGGTGTGAATGTCTGCCACATTTAAACAAAATCTACCATCTTGAATCAGAACTCTGTAAACCTCCTTGAACACTTCCTCAATCATGCCGAAATATTCGTCTATCGGGAACGGCTGTCCCTTCTGGAATTTACTGGTAACATAGGGGGGACTCGTGATTGCCATGTGAATCGACTCGTCCTCTAATTCACGCATATTTCTGCTATCTCCAAAGATTATCTTATGAGTTGTTTTTTCCAGATTTATGTCCAGATCCCCCAATGTCTTGAGATCCGCTTTAAGAGTCATCATTTTTGGCTTTGTGTGTCATTACTTAAACCTTATTGATTTACAAGTACTGCAATTACTGCGTATTCGAGCGTAACGGGATCAGGTCACTATCTCCTCCAGCCTCCCCGCCTTCAGCGCCTCCTTAATCTCCAT
>CAZHKD010000111.1:0-5624 GCA_964533255.1 uncultured archaeon
TTGTAGTGCTTCAAGCGCTGGAGTATTGCCTCGAGCCCGGCCATCACGTTTGTTCTGGTCTGCTTGGACTTGATGTTCGAAGCCTGACTCAGCTCGTTACGGAGCTGGGAGGCGATATCTGCTATATTCTTATCAGGTGGAATGTAAAGGGTGATGAGTTCCGTTCCTCTACCTCTCATCTTTTCCAGCTCTTCCAGCTTTCTCCTGAACTCATACATCAGCTTTGAATTTGAATTCATACCAATCCCTCCTCATCCTTCTGACGCTGCATTTTTTGAAGGTTTTGCCTCCATTAACGCTGCAACATGGTTCGTCTCAACCTCACTTCCCATTCCGTTTTCACCGGCTCTCTGCTCCTTCTGCCTCCACTGCCACGTCCTTATAGCCCTCAGCAAATCCACCTTCCTGAACTGGGGCCAGTATACGTCGCAGAAATAGGCTGTGCTGTTGGCAGCCTGCCATGGTAGGAAGTTTGAAAGTCTCTGCTCCCCACCGGTTCTGATTACAAGATCGACTTTGGAATAGTCCCCATCCCCATAGAGAAAGCTGTTAATGTGCTCCTCTGAGATTTCCTCTGGTTCAATTTCCCCTCTTTCAACCCTCTTCAGTACCTCCCTCACCGCATCAAGTATTTCCTGCCTTCCTCCGTATGCAACGGCAACATTAAGATGGAAATTGGAATAGTTTTTCGTAGACTCCTCAGCAATCCTTATAGCCTCTCTGACGTTTTCCGGCAGCAGTTCAAGCTTTCCAACCACATTAATCCTGACCCTGTTTCTGTGAATTCTCTTGTCCCTAGCAATTTTCCTGAATTCTTTCTCCAAAAGCTGAAATAACTTCGCCTTCTCTTCCTCACTCCTCCTGAAATTTTCGGTTGAGAATGCGTAAAGGGTGACGTTTTTTATCCCGATCTCCCAGCACCAGTTGAGAACCTCCTCAACCTTCCTGGAGCCCAGCACGTGTCCAACATAAACCGGCAGGCCTCTTCGCCTGGCATAACGCCTGTTTCCATCCATAATAATGGCTAAATGCCTTGGAATTTTTCCCTTTTTTACCTCTTTCATTAATAAGGATTCGTATAATTTCAGAATCGGGTTCATGTTTCAAAATTAACCAAGATTGACCTTACGAGGTCCTCATATTCCTTCTTGAGGTAGTACTTGTTCTTCTCTCCAAGCTCCATCTTTACTATGCCCAGCCTTGCACTCATCAGACCAATCATGGCTGACACTCCCCTCAGATTTAGCTGGTAACCCTTCTCCACCAGAAACCGGTGTATTTCTTCAGTCGTGTACTTCTTTCCATCCAGTAGCAGTTTGATGAGCTCCTTTCTAACACCAGTCCTATCTCTCTCGAGATACTTCCTGAGCCTATGTTCTATTTCATCCCTCTTCACAGCCTCACCTCGCCATTACTCCGCCATCACTCAAGCACGGTTTTTTCCACAACCATCTTTGTGTAGGTAGGATACCTCTCCACTATGCTTACCTCCACATCAGCGCCTTTTAAATCTTGACGAATTTTACGGATTTCGTCCGCCAGACGCCCTGCAATGTCAGCGGAGAACTCAACTCTGCCATCCATTTTCACATATTCCACACCCATATACTCCAGCAGATTTAAAACTTTGCGTAAAGCTCTTTCGTCTCCTTCAGCCACACCGCATATAACTGTTCCCTCGTTTGTGACTTTGTAGAAATCAGGATGGTTGAAGGCCATTCTTATGAGTCTGCGGCGCATCTGGGCTTTATCCTTAAACAGGACGCTGCAAAAATGGAATTTATCCACAACCTCAGCATACTTCTCCGCAATTTCCCTGCTCCCTTTTGCCTCATAGAAATTGCCTATTTCAAAGCCCCTGCGCTGCATTTCATCAAAATTGCTGGCGGAAAATTCCAGCTCATTCACGTTCAAGAAGGCTTCATATCTGTTGACCACATCAACGAGCTTTTCGTCGAAGTTCAGTGCAGGAATTTCGAAGCCTGCCTCAATTCCAGCATTAATTGCAAGCTTCAGCGGTTCCTCGTATATCTCCGGGTTCATAAGCAATGGTGGGTGGAACCTCAACTCATCAAGGCCGGCTTTTGCAAGTCTTTCAATGACTCTCTGACTCGCTGGAATGCTCGTGTAGAGGTGCGTATGCATGTCTGCTTTGCTGAAAAGGCTGATGAATTCCTCAACCCTTTCGAGCTTAATCAGGGGCTCGCCTCCCGTAATTGCGACGCCTTCTGCGTCCATAAGCAGGGCTTCCTCCACAACGTCTTCAATGTCCCTGACAGGCCTTTCGTTGGCATAGATAACGTCTTTCTGCTGCCTCTCTTCGCTGATGGGGCAGTAAAAGCAGGTGTTCGGACACTTTCCCGTAACAAACAAGACAAGCTTGGCGCCTTTCCTGCAGAGCCTGCATCCTCCGGTCAGGTAACTGTAATAGCTTCCAGCCTCTATCCGCCTCATATTCCTTTCAGCCGGCAACTTTCCTGAACCTCTCCTTAATCCAATTTATACCCAGAGATTTAATAAAGTATCCCGCTCTGGGGCCATGAGACCTGTCAAGGATAGCCTTGTAAATTGCCTGAAATGCCTTCGCCGGTTTGATGCCCGTCTCCTTCGCCACCTCGTAAACAAGCTGGTGGATTCTCTCGGGGCTCATGTCCTCAGAAAGCCTCTCTGCATAGGCTCTCAGGAACCTCTTTTCGTCTTCGCTGAATTGAGCATTTATATCTGTTGCGTCCCCTTTTATCTCGAATTTCATTGCATCGGGTGCAAGCTTCTCCAGCCATTTCTTAGCATAAACCAGCCTTCTTTCAACGTCTTTCCTGACCTCCTCGTCAACATCATAGGTTCTCTGCAAAATCTCGAGCACCTTTTCAGGTTCCCAGCTGGCTATCTGGCCAACAACAATCAGGTGTCTGAATGGTACTTCAGAATAGCTCACGTCCTCAACCAGGGAAAGCTCGACGTTCCTCGTTCTCTGCCTGAACTCATCCTCGAAATCGTCAATGACTTCGAGAATCATTGATGGATCGAATTCGATGTGCCTTTCGGGCTTCACCCTTATGATGAGGTACCTTATGATTTCGGGCGGAAGAATCTCCACAATCTCCCTGACAGGGACAACGACCCCCTTGGAGCTCTTCATGGCTCCCCTGCCCTTCAGGTGAATCCACTCGTATACAACCGGGAAGGGTGGCTCGATTTCGAATACCTCCCTCGCCAGCCTGACGCCGGTGTCGTAGCTACCGCCTGCAGCAGCGTGATCCTTCCCGAAGGGCTCGCATGTTATGCCGAGAATTTTCCACCTTGCAGCCCAGTCGACGCGCCACGTGAGCTTCCCACCACCGCTGTAGCTGGTTTTGCCCTCATGACCGCACTGGCATGCGTAGTAAATCCAGCTTTCATCGAAGCCCGTCACCTTAGCAGAATTTATCCTCCCGCAGCTTTCGCAGAGGGGCATGAAGGGCGTCCAGTCCGGCTCGAGCTCTCTGCCGGTAACCTCATGGATGATGCGGGCAATCAGCTCCCGCTTTTTCAACGCCTCCTTTATCTGCTCCTCATATCGCCCCTCCTCATACATCTGGTGAGCCTTCTCCACCCTAACAGGTATGCCGAGTATTTCCAAGCTCTCCAGGAACGGCTGGAGGAAGTGCTCCGAATAGTTATCATGGCAGCCTTCAGGGTCTGGAATGTTGCTTAAGGGCATGCCCACGTACTCCTCGTACTTCTCAGGCAGGAATGGGTAGCGTTTCCTCAGCGGGTCGAAGGTGTCGGCTATGTAAACGAGCTCAGCTTCTCCACCGGCATCGAGCACAGCTCTTCTGACTGCGTCTGCCGTCAGCATCTCCCGCAGATTGCCGAGGTGGATGTGACCGCTCGGAGTTATTCCTGTGGCGATTCTGTGCTTCTCTCCCCTCTTCAGCAGCTCTCTGGCGACCACATCGGCCCAGTGAATGGTGTCGTTCATCGCAGGAGAGGCGAGGAGTGGTTTTAAAAATATTTTTACCCTCTTCAATTTTCCGGGTTTTGCAGAATTCTTCACAGCCTTTTCCAGCCATTACCTGCTTTCAGCCCGATACTGATTCCTGAGAATTTTTTCAGTGAAATGGATGCTGTATTTTGTCGTATCACTTTCTATCCTGCCAACTCCGCACTGGGGGGACAAGGAGGGCAAACACCCCCATAACCAGAAAAAGAGCTACGAAGATCCCGAAGGGAACTTCGAAAGTTCCGTAGATGTCTATGAAATAGCCAGTAAGGTAAGGGGCAAGGACTCCGCCAATCCTGCCAACGCTTGCCGCAGAACCAACGCCAAGCCCGCGAATCTGCTGGGGGTAGCTCTTCTGGGTTGCAAGAATGAGCAGAACCCAGCTTCCGATGCTGAAAAAGGATGTTACAATTATTGAGGACACCATCACAGTGTAGCTCCCCGCATACACGAAGAAAAGTGTGGACGCTGCTGCCAGAAAGGAGTAGGCTGCAAGCAATTTTTCTGTATTCCCCTCTCTGGCTATGAACGAGAGAACTAGTGGAGAAAGTATCTGAATTCCATAGATTGGAATGAGTACAGACGTTCGCTGACCCTGTTGCAGCAGTATAACGTCAGGGAGCCACAGAAACACTCCGTAGTAGGTGTAAACTCCGCAGAACCATATGACCCAGAGGAAAAGGGTAACCCTGCCGTAATCACGTATCAGATTCCTGACATTCCCAGATACGCTCTCCCTCTCAGCCCTGATGTCTGGAAGCAGGCCGAACAGGGGCAGTAGAAGAAGAGGAAACGCGCCCACGAGAAACAGCTCACTCAGGGGCCGTTCTGTGAGGAGATAGGATGACGTGACGATTAGGAGGGCACCAGCACCCCAGAAAGACTCCAGATAGCACATGTACCTGTCAAGGGGCCCGTCAATGACGTCGGGAAGGTAAGTAATGCTCATTGTAAGACCGCCACCCAGCCCGAATCCAGACGTAAAAAGGAGGATTGCAAAGGCCAGATAGCTCTGGACAAGGGCCATCAGACCTGTGGATGCCGCAAACATAATAACAGAAAGGAAAATCACCCTTTTTCTACCCACAACGTCTGAAGCCGCACCAAGTATCAGCGCTCCGATTCCAACACCCACCATCAGGCTCGTGCCCAGAAAGCCAGCCTGAGAGCGTGTCAAATCGTAACTGGCTATCAGCTTGGGTATTGCAAAGCCCAGCAGGAGTGTGTCGAAGGCTGTTACACCAAAAAGGGTGCCGAGAAGCAGGAGGTTGTGAAGATTACGGAATGATGACATGAAGTATGAATAATTTCAGGCTAAATAAAAATTTATGGTCAGGAAAGGTGGACTGGAGACCGTCACGGGAGTATTCCATCCATGGATGGCGTCGTCGATGAACTCCTTTATCCAGCTCCTTTGTCCGTTCTTCGATGCTGGCCTCTTCGAGAAGGGATTGGCTGGCGCTGAAGCTTCCTCTCTGCGTCATGGAGGCCAATGTGGGGCATGGGCTACACCTCCAGAATGGAACCACTTAAAAATTTGGTGCTGTAACAACAAAGGGACTTTGGGACACCTATGTTGGAACCCCCGTTACGGATAGGTTACGGTTTGCAGGAGGTATGGAGGATGGAAAGGTAAATGTTA
>CAZHKD010000112.1:0-5606 GCA_964533255.1 uncultured archaeon
CCCCTGCCATTCTCTTCTACGTATATCTTGTTTCCACCGATCGTTGTGGCTCCGTCGTAAACTGTTATGGTGGTCATCGTACCCCTCCGCCAGCAGACAGTTCCATAATTTTGCTTACTATTTCTGTGGCGATTTCCCTATCGAATTCCTCTAAAGCTACGCCGAGTGGTTCATTTGACATTCTCGTCAAGAGCTCGTTTAAGTCTTTCACAACAACATGGCCCTTCAGCAATCTGAGCTGTTCTTCAGCCCTCTTGCATCGTTCTTTCTCAGCCCTAAAGGGTTTAGTAACGAAAATAGCCGCAACATTCACCAGTCGATTTGCAAGGTAAACCAGCGAGTCGCCACCACTTGAACCCAAACCCGCTGTAAGAATTACATGCTCGTACTCCAACAGCTCTTCGAGGAGCTCATTGACTTGTTCAAACTTGTAGAACCTCACGTTTTCAAGCCGTTTTACTACGTTCACGACATACACATCGGCAAGTCCGTTTATTCTGCCGTCTTCCATCACCTTTTGGACGATTGTCGTTCCTGCTCCTCCCAAACCAACCAGCGCAACTTTTACAGAGCAAGTAACTGAGTCATCCCTCAAAGTCTCGGTAAACTCCAAGACGTCAATCAAATCATCTTCCCCAGCATTTCCACGCCCTACCGCTTCGTATAGATCTCTTCCAGCTCTCTCAACAGCGTTTAGCGCACCCTCGATACTGAATCTGCGCTCAAAAGCTAGCCAAGCAGCGAGAAAGTGTCCAGTTCTACCCGGCCCACCGGAGCAGTGGACTACAACTCTTTCCCCCTTATTATCGGCATCTTTGAGGAACTGCAAGATTTTTCTGAGCATCTCTTCGCCGCAGAGGTGTAAGTCCTTTACGGGCACCCACAGGACGTTATCCCTTCCAAACTCCTTTTCGTAAACATCTAAAAGAGGAGGAGTGTAGTACTCCAGCTGCTTTTGAGGTAGAAGACAGACGACACGCCTTATACCCTTGTCCTTTATGAAATTAATCCATTCTCTGACCTCGTCTTCTCCAACGTTCTCAGATGGGCACTCCGGTCTCTGCACCCCGAAAACTATCTTTTCATCCTCAAATGCCGTACAGAATCCGAACTTGTCCATCCAATCCCCTCGAATTTTAAGTTAAAGCTTCTGCCACCATTGAAACCCCATCGACTTTCTCCACCTGGTAAACGGTATCAGCGATCTCTTCAAGTTCTCTGTGGTGGGTTACGACTATCATCTGCGGTACTGCAGCTCCTTCTCTGAAAAAGCTCTTCATTATCTCAACTAGCTCTCTCCTCCTCACCTCGTCGAGATGCGTAGTCGGCTCGTCCATGATGATCGTGGAGATTTTGCCTGCAAGCACCTTTGCTATAGCCAGTCGCAAGGCAATAGCAACAGCAACTTTTTCACCGCCGCTTATCGACTTGATCGAGATCTCTCCACCCTCTTTTATTATCGAGATATCAAAGTCCTCGTTGACAGAGATGTCCGTTATGTCGAGGTTAAAGCTCTCAATGTACCTTCTGGCAAACTCGGACATGAGGGGGGCGACCCTTTGTCTTAGCAACTTCTGAACCCCATCCCTTGAAAAAGCACCCCTGATGTTGTTTAGCTTTCCTATGAACTTCACGACTGCTTCAAGCTCTCCTCGGAGTTCACCCAGCTCCTTTTCAAGTTCTGCAATTTTTCTTTCTAATTCTTCTAAATCCTCCTGGTTCTTCTTCAGCGATTCCTTCTTCTCCCCCAACTCAGCTTTGGTACGTTCGAATTTTCTAAAGAACTCCTCATACCTCTTCTTCACTTCTTCATGCTCTTTCTCATCGTATCCAAGCTCCTTGATCTCTTCCTGAATCCATTTCCACTCAGCTTCCAGCGCCTCCAGCTTTTCTTGCTCTTCACCAAGCATTCGCCTTAGTTCATCATATCTATCAGCGATTGGCTTTAGGCGATCGTATTCTTCTTTCTTCTCCCTCAACTCCTTCAACTCCTTTCCGGGATCTTCAGGCTTGTAGCCGATCTTTTCAACGAGGTCATTCAGAATTCCCTCAATTTCACCTATCTTCGCATCAACTGCCGAGATTTTCGCCATGATCTCGCTTTCAAGGCTGTCAACGAGTTGGGTAATTGTGTAGAGAGTCTTGTAGAGTTCGGCAGCCTCTTTTCTATTCTCCGCAATTTCCTCCTTTAACCTTTCAATCCTCTCTACATCGACCTTTGACACGCGATCTATCTCCCTCTCCACATCTTTCTTTTGCAGTTCCCACTCTTCAAGCTCCCTCCTAACCTCTTTCAACCTTTCCTCCAGAAGCCCTATCTCTTCTTGGACCTCGTCTTTCACTCTTTCTCTATGCTCTGGAGTGAGCTTCGTTTTACAAACGGGACATGTGTCTGCCTCGCCAAGCATCTCCAAAGCCTGCCCTAGATCGCTTATCCTTCCCCTTACTCTGCCCCGTTCGTCTTTTAGCCTTGAAATAACCTCTTCAATCTCCTCCCTTCTTGCTTTGAGCTCCTGCAATTTGGCATCTTTAGCTTCAATTGTCGGTTCTGGCAGAACCTGCGAGGCCTTGGACAACAAATCCTCGAGCTCACGACTCTTCTCTTTTATCTGCTCGATGGTGTTTTTCACTTCTGTGGAGGTTTTTGTTGCAAACTTCTCAATTGCAGATAGCTCCTCTGGCACCTCTACCTTGATTTCCACGACTTTCCCCATTTCTACGTAACCTCTGCACGATTCCATAGATTCTTTTGCTTCATGTCTTATGTCAGAAATTCTGCTCAGATCCTTGTTCAGCTGATCCTTCTCCCTAACAAGCTCATTTAATTCGTCGGATTTCTCAATGTACCCCTCCAGGAGTGGAATTTTATTCACTTCTGGCTCAAGCTCTTTTACTCTCTTCCTAGCCTCCTCAGCCTGATTCAGTTCACCTTCTAGCCTCTCAACTTCCCTTACTACAGCCTTTATCCTCTCAGCCAACTGACCGAGTTTTCTCGTAAGCTCATCGTACTTCCTTTTCTTCCCATTCCACTTTTCAAGGTCATTTTTAGCAGTTTCAAGCTCTTGTGCAATTACAGCCAGTTCTTGCTCGAGACCCTTTATCTTATCAATTAGCCTCTTTATCTCCTCTCTAAGCCTATCCCGCTGTTCTCCTCGAACATCCAGTTCTTTCACGATTTCTTTAACCCTAGTTTCCAGTCCGTTCTTGATGTTTTCAAAGTGGGATACAACTTCTTTCATGTTCCCCCAGGCTCTCTCCAGTCTGTCTAAGCCAATCAGCTTCCCCAACAGGTTCTTCCTCGTCTTTGGATCAGCATCAACCAAGCTTGCTATTTCGCCCTGTCTTACAAAAATCGAGTTCATTGCACTCTCCTTATCCATTCTGAGAACTCTCGATATCTCCTCCAAAACAGCTTCCTTAGTGTTGGCAATAACCCCGGCATCGCTCCTCGAAAGCGTTGCCTCAACGCCTTTCTTCTTTCTGATCCAGTGGACAGTGTACTCCCTACCCACTTCAAACGTTAGCTCGACTTCGGCGGAGCTGGCGCCCCTCCTTATCATATCCTCGACTTTATCCCCCCTAACTTTATCTCCAAACAAGGCGAAAACGATGGCATCCACAACAGATGTCTTTCCAGCACCGTTTGGACCTACGAGTACGGTTACGCCGAGGGGAAATTCGATTTCCGTGTCTGCGTGAGAGATAAAGTTCTTGAGCTTAACCCTCTTTAGAATCATGTTTACCACCTGCCAAAAACTCCTCAGCAGATTTTATCGCCCCGCCAACATCACCTTCAGATAACAGCTCGTAGAGCTCAACCGCAAGCGTCGCTAGTTCTTCATCCCCTAAATACTCGCGCATGATCGATTTGAGGTCTATCGGTCCCTTTGGCAGCTCTTCTATCTGAGGCTGGCTCAGGTCTCGGAAAGATGGGTTGAATTTCAGGACTTTTCCTTGAAGCATTTCGTTGAGCCTCTCAATAACGTACTGCCTGTTTATTCCCTCGCCTCTGATTGTAACGTGTAGAACTGGAAGTTTCGGGTAATTTATGTAGTTCAGAAGCTCCTCGATCCTCTCCTCTTCAACCTCCACCTGAATTTGGGGTCTAATGTTTAAATTAACCTCGTGGATGTCAGCTTCATCTCCATCCAGATCCACCAAATAGAATCCCTTGCCCTTCTTGCTCCAAGAGCTTATCTCGTCCCTCCTGACTATCTCTGTTGAGCCGGCGTAGGCGAGGTAGCCATTACCAAATCTCGCCTTAAGCCTCGAATGCAGGTGTCCAAAAGCGTAATATGTGGCGTTTCTGGGTAGGTCATCTTCTTTCAGCTCGTATGCTCCCTCAAAGGGTAAATACCTCTCAATTGCCTGATGTGCAACGAGTACAGACTTTTTGTACTTCTCCGCGACCGCATCAAAATTCTTGAGTTCCTCCTTAAGCAACTCTACGCCTCTACCCCTGAGATTCGAAATGCCAGCAATCAGAACTCCGTCAACTTCATCCCACTCAAGCTTACCCACTCCCAAGACTCTGATGTTGAAGAGCTTGTGAGGTGGCATCCCTCTCCTTTTTGGCATGTCATGGTCGCCGAGCACCGTGTAAATCTTTATTCTACCATCAATCTTCGCTAACGCATTCTTGAACACGAACAGAGCTTTGATTGGTGGTGTTGGCGAGTCAAAAAGGTCTCCGGAGTGAATCAGTACGTCTGCTCTTTCTTCTATTGCTTTATCAACAGCTTCGTTAAAAGCCTCGTAGAAGTCGTTCTCCCTCTCGTCGAGGTTGTATTGTCTGTATCCTAAATGTGTGTCTGATATATGGGCGATCCTCATTCGAAACCCTCCACAATAAATATAGTTCTCCTACCCACTTTTTTAGTCTCAAATTTCACACGAGCATTATTCAAAATTTTTATAACGCACCTTTCCAGCTCTGGTAGAGTAATCACTAGTCCTGAAGAGTGCTCGTCTATAAAATCGTGAATTTTTTTGTCCACATCACTCTCAGAAAGATTAGCTAGTTCAAGAACTCCGAACTCTCTCTTCGGGACTCCGTCTTTCAATACTCGATTGATGACTTTTCGTACCTCCTCCTTCACAACTGTGATTGGTACTCCAAATTCTGGTGGTTCTATGAATTTTCTCGATATTGAACGACTACTCTCTTCAAGCTTAAGAAATAGTTCTCGTATCTCTGAAATATATCTTTCTAATTCACCAGCAATTCCATGCAGATCTTCTAATAATTTTTCTGCCTCTCTTTTAGAGATGTTTCCTTTTTTATAATCTTCTTTTATCAAATTCACGTCCTTACTGAATATTTCTATTATTCCTTCCTTTGTAACAAGAGTTGGCGTTATTTCTTCTAATTTTTTGAGGTTGTCCATAATGTAATGGCTATATTCCCTCACTTCCTCAAATTTTCTAGGAAATGTAATATATCTTTTTAATTCATCAGGAATTCGAAGCATTTGTCCCACCACTTACCACCTCGCAAATTTTTACATACAAAAATTACACCTCCACAATGCCCCTTATCTTCTCAACCTCTTCTCTCAATCTTTCTTCTCTACATTCTTCCTCTTCTTCAGCCTCCTCCACAGCTT
>CAZHKD010000113.1:0-5601 GCA_964533255.1 uncultured archaeon
GAAATCGTGAGAAGGAGAATATGGAGAAGATCAGTCCGATCCAGATGCCCGTTGCTCCAAGATTGGTGGCGTAGATGGGCAGGATGGGTGAGACTATCCCAACACCCAGCATCACCGTGAAGACTGCGAGGGCTGCTGAGGCGAGATACTTCATCAGTGGCTTTTGCTCATTACAGTTTATAAAGCTGAAGCTCCAAAGTGTGGGGCGCGCTTGGTCAATCGAGAAGGCCTAACGCCAACCACCTGGAAAAAGTTTTTAAGTTCATCCTGACATGCCATAACAGAATGCCGGGAGAAGCGACAGAGAGGGCGAGGGAAGCCGCAGGAAAAACTGGAAAAACGGGGATTGGGTTGTTCGTGGCGGATAACCCCCTCCTACCAAAAAAGGTGTTCTTCACCACAGGCGTAGGCAGGCATGAGGATGAGCTGGTGAGCTTCGAGCTGGCTTTGAGAGATGCCGGGATAGAGAAGTTCAATCTGGTCGCAGTGAGCAGCATCTACCCGCCTGGCTGCGAGAAGGTTGGGGTTGAGGAGGGGCTGAGGGAGCTTATGCCGGGCCAGATAGTGTTCTGCGTGATGGCCAGAATCAGCAGCAATGAGGAGGGTAAGCACATATACGCCAGCATCGGGGCAGCCGTGCCAGAGGATTCGACGCTCAACGGATACCTGACGGAATACTACGGTTATTGTGATGGAAATGAGAGCGAGGAGAAGATAGGCAAGCATTCAGAAGAAATGGCTGCCTACATGCTGAGAACAGCCTTTGGCATTGACGAGTTCAGGACATTCAACGTGACGAGAAAAGCTGAAGTAGAGGGTGGCTATACAACCGTCGTCGCGGCTGCCGTTTTTGTGATGTGATGCAAAAATAAAGTATAATTCAGACTTTCCTGAAGTAGTACCAGTATCTGACCCTGTCTCCCGGCCCAACGATCTCGAGTATGTCCCACCTCACCTTATCTCCGATTTTGAGGTCTTCGTAGCGGACATCGAACATCATTCCGCTGAGCTGAACGCCGTTCTCCGGATAGTTTCCGAATCTTGCAACTGCAATCACGAAGGGGGCGTAGTTTTCAACGATGATGGGGGCGCCGAGCTTCAGCTCCGTGAAGGCGTAGAGCTCTCCTTCCTCAGGAATCCTCACCCACTCCATATCGCTTCCGTGGCAGTGGGGGCAGATGATGACCGGCGGGAAGAGAAGCTTCCCGCACCCCCTGCATTTCGTCGTCGTCAGCTCCCCATCAGCAAGATTCCGGTAGAAGTCGTAGATGCCAGTTGCATCAGGCCCGCTTGGCTCCTGCTGATCCCAGAGGTCCAGAATCGGAGAGAGTGGAACTGTGTCAGGCAGCTCAATCCTTCTAAGCTCTTTCAAAGCCATCACCTCCCGAATTTAACGTCCCGGGGCTCATTCACGCTGTAGGCCATGAGGTGGTGTAGCTGAGCCATCCCGCTGAGGTTGTGGGCTATGGCAATTTCCGCCCCATCGACGTACCTCTCCTTCGGAACCTCTCCCCTGAACTGCATGACCACTTCCCACGCCTGCCTTATGCCGGTAGCGCCAAGAGGGTGGCCGTTGGAGAGCAGGCCGCCTCCGGGATTGACGGCAACCTTTCCGCCTATGTAGCTCTCCCCTTCCTCGATGAACTTCCCGCCCTCTCCTTTCTTACAGAATCCCAGCTCTTCGTACTCGATAATCTCGCTGATTGTGAAGCAGTCGTGGACTTCTGCGATGTCAACGTCCTTCGCCTCGATACCAACCATGCTGTAGAGGTCTCTGGCAGCCTTCCTCAAAGCCACCCACTGGCTCAGGTCTCCCATCTGGTTGGTGGTGTGGGCAGCGCTGACGTGCTGAACCCCGCCCAGTATCCATACGGGTGTGTCGGTTAGCTGCCTCGCCCTCTCCTCGCTGGCCAGAATCAGGGCTGCTGCCCCATCGGTTATGGCGCTGCAGTCGAAGAGCGTTAGGGGCGGAGCCACCATTCTGGACTCGAGCACCTTCTCTACAGTCACCTTCTTCTGGAACTGGGCGTAGGGGTTGTAGGAGCCGTATTCAGCATTCTTGACCCTCACCATTGCGAGCTGCTCCCTCGTCGTCCCATAATCGTGCATGTGCCTCTGAGCCACAAGGGCGAAGAAGGGAGGTGCTGTAAAGCCGTTCGCCCCGTCGAACTCCCTGTTGCCGACGTTTATCATGCTGGACTGGCTGACGTTCATGAACTTGGTGTTCATCTTCTCCACCCCCAGCACGAGAGCAACATCGCTCAGCCCCGTGGCTATGGAAAGCCATGCGTAGCGTATCGCCGCCTGTCCGCTGGCACAGGCAACTTCAGTCCTTGCTATAGCCCTCGTAACGTTTATTCCCAGCAGTTCGGCCACCAGCGGCGCAACGTGGGTCTGGAAGACCCAGCGCTCGGGCTGGGCGGCACCAACGAAGAGGGAATCGATATCCTTCTTGTCGAGATTCGGCACGTCTTCAAAGACCGCTTTTCCAGCTTCCTGAACCAGATCCTTCCAGCTGGCCTCTCTCACTCCAAACTTTGTTATTCCCGCTCCAACTATGGCGACTTTCCTCATAACTCATCTCCCCTTGAAATTGGGCTTCCTCCTGTACATGAATGCCATTATGCCTTCTGCTATGTCGTCAGACGTTGCAATGTTCCCCCCTGAAGCCGCCTCCATGTAGAGGCCGGTTCTCAGGTGATGCTGGTTGCCGTAGTACATGACCCTCTTCACCAGCTTGTAGGCGAGGGGCGGACCCTCTGCAAGCTTCGACGCAATCTCCACCACGAACTCGCTGAACTTCTCCGGCTCAGCCACGTAGTTTGCAATTCCCCATGCGTGGGCAGTCTCTGCGTCGATGTTCTCCTTCATCATGATCACCTGCTTCGCTCTCGACATTCCTATCAGGAAGACCAGCCTCTGCGTTCCACCCCAGCCCGGAAACAGTCCCAGGTTAAGCTCGGGAAGTGCAAGAAACGCTCTCTTGCTCATAATCCTCAAGTCACATGCCAGAGCAAGCTCGAAGCCACCGCCTAAAGCCGGCCCGTTTATGGCTGCAATGACTGGCTTGGAGAGGGTTTCAATTTTCGTGAAAACCTTATGTCCCTTCTCGCTGAACTCCAGCATCGCATCAGCGGTTCCCTGGGCAAACACAGCCATGTCTGCCCCTCCGCAGAAGTTTCTGCCCTCGCCGGTTATCACAACACACCTAACGTCCTCATCCTCATCCATCATCTCCAGAGCATCGTAAATCTCATCCAGAAACGTCGGGTTTAGTGCATTGGCCCTCTGGGGTCTGCTGAGGGTTATGAAGCCGATCTTCTTCTCCCTGTCCACGCTAACCTTCACGAACTCGTAAAGTCCTCTGCCGTACCTGAAAAAGCCCTCTCCACTTTTTCTGCCGAGCCTGCCCTCCTCGACCATCTTCAGCAGAACCGGATTTGGCCTGTATCTCTCCTCTCCGTATTCCGAGTAGAGCTCCTCAAGCTTTCTGACTATCCTGTCTATTCCGGCGTCATCCGCCATTCTGAGAAGTCCTCTGGGATAGTTCAGCCCGTGTATAACGCCTAAATCGATCTCTTCAGGCGTCGCAACTTCTCTTTCAATCAGCCAGGCTGCCTCGTTTACCGCTGGGGCAAGTAGTCTGAGGGTGTCAAACTTTGCTCCCGCTCTGAGGGGCACCTCATTGCGCTTACCCTCGCTCCAGTCGTAAAAGCCCTTTCCACTCTTCTTGCCCAGATGCCCGGCTTTGAATAGCCTTTCGAATGGAGGCGCGGGCCTGTAGGACTCGCCCAGGGTCTCTCTGTAGTACTCCAGCACGTGGTAGCTTACGTCAATGCACCCTCCGCCGAGCAGGTCGTGGAGCTCAAAGAGCCCCATCGGCAGCCCCATCTTGTACTTGACGGCAGAATCTATCTCCTCAACGCTTCCCTCGCCCTTCTCAAGGGCCCATGCAGCCTCATTGGCCATGGTCACAAAAATTCTGTTGACGACGAATCCGGGAACGTCCTTCCTCACGTGGATTATCACCCTGTTCATCTTCCTGGCAACCTCTTCCGTCACTCTGACAGTTTCCTCGCTGGTGTGCTTGCCGTACACTATCTCAACAAGCCTCATCACCTTGGGCGGGTTGAAGAAGTGAAGCCCGATGAACCTCTCGGGCCTTTTCAGGTACTCTGACAGCTTCGTGATGCTGAGGGATGACGTGTTGGTGGCAAAGATTGTGTTTTCGCTGCAGTACTCCTCACACTCCTGAAAGACCCTGCCCTTCAAATCCATGATCTCCGGGATTGCTTCGATAATCATGTCCGCATCCTGAACTGCCTCTTTCAGGTCCACAACAGGCTGGATTCTGGAGAGGATTGCGTCAATATCTTCCTTCAGCCTTCCCTTCCTCTGGTCTCTCTCAAGACTTTCCTTTATTTTCTGGTAGCCTTTCTGAACAAGCTCCTCATTTATGTCTCTGAGCTTCACATTAAAGCCGGAGACCGCAGCAAGCTCGGCGATGGCATGACCCATCGCTCCGGCTCCCAGAACACAGATTGTCTTTACCTCCATTACTCATACCCCCACAATTTAAAAATTCTCAAAACCCGCCTTAAGAGCCTTCAAGTTGGCTTCATGGAGCCTTTCTGGAAGAACTTCCTTCAGAGCCTCTTCAATGGTCTCGTAGCTGAACGGAAGCTCCACCAGCTTCGCCAGCATTCCTATGACAACGACGTTTGTTGCCTGGGCTGTTCCGGCAACGTCTTCAGCCATCTTAGATGCGCTCACAACCTTAATGTTCTCCGTCACCTCTTTCAGCTTGCCGAGAATCTCATCGAGCTCGGGATACTTTGCGAGCCCACTGGAAACCGTCGGCGGAATAATGGGGCGGTCGTTCAGTATCACAAGCGTCCTGCCGTTCATGTACTGGGCATATCTCAAAGCCTCAACGGGCTCAAGGGCAACAACGACGTCAGCGCTTCCGTAAGGAATGAGGGGAGAGTCAACGTCCCCGAATCTGACGTGCACCTCAACGCTGCCACCACGCTGGGCCATTCCGTGGGTTTCAGCTGTTACGACATTTACTCCAGCCCTCAGAGCAGCCCTCGCAAGAATGGCGGACGTGGTGAGTATTCCCTGTCCACCAACTCCCACCAGAAGAACATTGAGCTCCGTCATCCTTCCAGATGTTCTCTCGAAAGTATTTGAATTTTACTGAAAGTCGCATTAGGTTTTATATGGGGTTGACATTATCCAAAACTTTTTAAATGATTATCGAACATTGTTAGAGTATGATAAGGGATGTCGTCAGGGATTCTCCGGGCGATAGGGTCTTCCTGCTCGGAAACGAAGCCATCGCAAGAGGAGCTATCGAAGCTGGTATTGACGTTTACGCAGCCTATCCAGGCACCCCTTCATCCGAGATTGCCGACACGCTGAGCGAAGCCTGCAGACTGCTCAAGGGCAGAATGGAGTTTTACATGGAATACTCCGTCAACGAGAAAGTCGCCTTTGAAGTTGCAGTTGGAGCCTCCCTTGCCGGAAAGCGCGGAATGTGCGGGATGAAGCACGTCGGCCTGAACGTTGCTGCCGACGCCCTCTTCAGCTTCGCTTACA
>CAZHKD010000114.1:0-5593 GCA_964533255.1 uncultured archaeon
TCCTCTTCAGCCTTTTCTTCTTCCTCTTCTTCCTTCTTCTCTTCCTCTTTGGCTTCAGCCTCAGCTGGAGCTGCCGGAGCCGCAGCAGCCGGTGCAGCAGCGATAGCGGGTGCGAATGCAGCCTTGCTTATTGCCTCCTCGATATCGATACCTTCGAGAGCAGCCACAAGTGCCTTAACCCTTGCCTCGTTAACCTCAACTCCAGCAGCCTCCAGCACGGCTTTAACATTTTCTTCTGAAATTTCCTTTCCTGCTGAGTGCAGGAGCAGTGCAGCGTACACGTATTCCATACCCATTACCTCCTTTTACCTTCTAACGTCAACCAAATAATGCACCTAAACCCTCAATAGCCTCTTCCTCACTCTTCTCCTCTTCTTCCTCTTCCTTCTCTTCCTCTTTCTCCTCCTCCACTTCTTCAACAGTTACAGGAGGAGCCTGAGCCTGAATTCCTGAAAGCCTCTCCCTGACATCCTCATCAAGAGCTTCGTCCGGCAGCAGGGATGCGATGCTGAGCATCTCCGTGTATGCCTTGGCGATAATGTCCTCCATAGCTCCCTCCTCGAATATGGCGGCGTTCACAGCAAGGCTCTTTGCGTCCATGAATGCCTTCATCAGGAGTATCTCTGCAGTCTCCTCAGTCATGTAGGCAGCGTTTACTGCGAGGTTCAGAGCCTTTCTGGCAGCCTCCTCGAAGTCGGCCATCACCTTAGCCTCATCAATTGCCAGCGTGTCTGGTGTGAAGATTATGCCATCCTCAATTACCGCCCTGAGCTCCAGCCCCAGTTTCAGGGGCTTTATGCCGAGCATTGCAAGAGCTCTTGCCACTTCTGGCTTTACAACCTCTCCGGCCTTAACAGCCGTGACGGTCTCCTTGATGACGACTTTCCCCTTCTCAATTGCCGCCGGCAATCCCGCCATCTGGAGCTCTCCGATAACAGGCCCGGGCGGGAAAGGAGTTGGGCCTTTTTCAACCACCACGTCAACAGGCGAAACCTGTCCTGGTTTGAGAGGTGCGGGGATCTTCGTCTCCTCGAGCCTCTTGAAAAGCTTGAAGGGGTTCATGTTCGTTGCCACTATTGCCGTCTGGTCCTCTATGTAGTCCTTGAGCTTTGCAAACTCTCCTCCAAGTCCGTCGAGAGTTTTCTCAATAAGAGTGTTCTTTGTTACTTTTATGAGGGCAAAATCCTTGAAGTTCCTCCTGATCTCCTGCATCTGACCAGCCGGAACACCTCTGAACCCGACGAGAGCTACAACTGGATAAGACGTGAATATGTTCCTGAGTTCCTCAATGGTCTTCTTTTTCCATGCAGGCGGGCTTCCTCTTACTGCAGCCATTTCAGATCACCCTCACAGCAGGACCCATTGTGGTTTTCACATAAACTGACTTCACGCTGTTTGCTGCATTCTCATATTTATTCTCAACGACCTTGAGGATTTCCAGGGCGTTTTCGGCGAGCTTCTCAACGTCCATGTCTCTTGTGCCTATGGGGGCGTGGAAGGTCAGCTTATCTCTTGTTCTTATCTTAACGGACCTCTTTAACCTCTCGATAACTGGTGTAGGATCAGAAAGGGGTGGGATTGGCTGAGGGATTTTACCCCTTGGCCCCAGGACAGGGCCTAACTTTTTACCTATTTCGGGCATGAGGGGAGCCTCAGCTATGAAGAAATCAATCTGATTTGCAATCTTCTTTGCCTCTCTTTTATTCTTTGCAAGCTCATCAATATCCTCAGGGGAGAATACAGCATCGGCAACATCCTTTGCCTTAAGTGCAGTATCTCCTCTGGCAAAAACTCCCACCTTTCTGGGCTTCCCGAGCCCGTGCGGAAGAGTTACAATGGTATCAATTCTGTTTTCGGGCTTCCTCATATCCACGTTCCTCAGATTAACCGCTAATTCCACACTCTCAAGGAACTTCCTGGGCTTTGCTCCGTTTACAGCCTCGTTTATCGCTTCTTCCAGCTTCTCCTTTGCCACCAGCAACCTATCACCTCCCCGTAGTCCCAACGGCCTGTGCCTCCTACGGGCAAGACCGCAACCTTACAAGGGTATTTTAACTTATCGGTAAACCTTGACTAACCTCCGGTTGTTAACCGCTTTGACCGTTTTTACATCCGAAGATATAAGGCAGCAAACTTTTAAGTATTGGGCAACTTAACATCGTTACATGGAAAATGCTTCGGCAAATGGCTCGTCAAATGCTCCGGAGAAACCGGCAAAGAGGGTGGACTGCATAGGCTTGTACTGCCCCGTCCCCATCTTCATGACCAGGAAGGCCATCGATGAGGTTGATGTTGGCGAACTGGTTGAGATTCTGGCAGACGACCCTGCTGCGGAATCTGACATCAAGAGCTGGGTAAAGAGGACGGGGCACGAGCTGGTTAAATTCGAGGAGAATGATGGAGTCTTCAGATTCATTATCAGAAAAACCAAGTAGGTGATTGGAATGGGAGAAACTGGAGAACGAAAGAAGATTGTTTATGTTGTCACAAGCGGGGTTGACACTCCCGAAAGGCTTTACGCTCCCTTTATTCTGGCTACAACTGCCAGAGCCATGGATCTGGATGCAGTAATATACTTCGTCATAAAGGGTGTTACGGTCGTCAAGAAAGGTGAGGCCGAGAAGGTAAAAATTGGCGAGTTCCCGACGCTGAAAGAAGTGATGGAGCAGGCCATGCAGAGCGGTGTAGAGATGATGGTGTGCGACAGAAGTGCGGACCTGCTGGGGATTGATAGGGGCGACATTGTTGAGGGCGTGAAGGTTGTGGGTGCAGCAACCCTCAACGACCTCCTGCTTGATGCGGATGCGTCGATGTTCGTCTGATATTGGCCGGTAAAGGGGGTAAAAAGGGGTTAAGAGAGTTGAGAGGGTTAAGAGGTGGTGAAAATGCCGTACATGGATTACGCTGCAGGATGTCCCGTTGATGAAAGGGTTGTGGAGGAGATGTTGCCGTATTTCAAAGAGCCGGGCAACCCGTCGTCGGTTCACTCTGTCGGCCTTAAAGCCAGAAACGCTGTTGAGGAGGCAAGACAAAAAATTGCGGAACTCATAAACGCAAATGCCGACGAGGTGATTTTCACGAGCGGCGCAACGGAGTCCAACAATCTGGCCATCATAGGCTACACCATGAGAAACGCTTCTAAGGGCAAGCACATAGTAACGACGGCAATTGAACACATATCCGTCATCAACGTCTGCAAGTATCTCCAGAAAAATGGCTTTGAGGTGACGTATATCCCCGTTGACGGCTACGGCGTTGTGAGCGTGGATGCAGTTGAGGAGGCCATAAGGGACGACACCATTCTTGTGTCTGTCCAGCACGCCTCATCCGAAATCGGTACGATTCAGGAAATAGAGAAGATAGGAGAGGTTGTGAAGAGCAAAAATGCCGTTTTGCACGTGGACGCAACGGCGAGCCTCGGAAAGATTGAGGTTGATGTTGAGAGGATGAATGCCGACCTCGTAACGCTCTCTTCAAACGACATATACGGGCCGAGAGGCGTAGGCGGGCTTTACATCCGTAAAGGTGTGAAAATCCAGCCCATCATGCTTGGCGGCGGTCAGGAGTTCGGGCTGAGGGGAGGAACTGAGAACGTTGCGGGTATCGTTGGCTTCGGAAAGGCTGCGGAGATTGCAAGGCAGGAGTGGAAGGGCGAGGCAGAGAGGCTGGCGAAGATGAGGGACAGGATGATTGAGGGAATTCTGAACACGGTAGAGGAGTCCTATCTCAACGGTCATCCCGAAAGGAGGCTGCCCAACAACGTCGCGGTGAGGTTCAATTACGTGGAGGGCGAATCAATCCTCCTTAGCTTGGATATGGAGGGGATTCAGGCATCCACCGGCTCTGCCTGCACCTCAAAAACCCTTCAGCCCAGTCACGTGCTCATGGCTCTGGGCTTGAAACATGAAGAGGCTCATGGAAGCGTCCTGTTCACCCTTGGAAGATATTCCAGGGAGGAGGACGTTGATTACGTTCTTGAAAAACTTCCGGGCATCGTGGAGAGGCTCAGGATGATGTCTCCACTCTACCGGAGGAGGTGATATGAGTGTATAGCGAGAAAGTGATGGAGCACTTCAGGAATCCAAGGAATGTTGGTGTAATAGAGGACGCTGATGGTGTTGGGACGGTCGGAAATCCGGTTTGCGGCGACCTCATGACAATGTACATAAAGGTGGAAGATGACCGCATCGTGGACATAAAATTCCAGACATTTGGGTGTGGAGCAGCAATTGCAACAAGCAGCATGGCCACAGAGCTTGCAAAGGGGAAGACGCTGGAGGACGCCCTGAAAATAACCCGGCAGACTGTTGCGGAAGCTCTTGGAGGCTTACCTGCACAGAAAATGCACTGCTCGAACCTAGCAGCGGATGCGCTGAGGAAGGCGATAGTTGATTACTTACGCAAACAGGGTGACTTTGAGCGGATAAAGCAGCTTGGACTGGAGAAAGAACTTGAAAAGATGGAGAAGGGAGAAGAGGATGAGGAGCACGAAGAGCACGGGGAAGTTTGGGGGGTTTGAGTCAGGTATATGCGATGCCTTAAGTGAGGATTAATAGAATGGGGTTGCTTAGAGAAGGAGATAGAAAGTTTCTGACGGAACAGTTTAGTAAGATTTTGAAAGAAGAGATAAAAGCCCTGATTTTTAAAGAAGAGGGTTGCAAGTACTGCGATGATACGGAGAGGTTAATGAAGGAAGTTGCTGAACTATCAAACCTCATAAAGCTGGAAACCTACAGCGTTCAGGATGAGAAAGCTAGGAAGTACGAAGTGGAGGGAGCTCCCACATTAATTCTTACCGATGCTAAGGAAGAGCTTAACGGCAGAGTAGTTTTTCTTGGAACGCCGATGGGTTATGAATTCACTACTCTGATAAAGGACATCATGATGATTTCCTCTCACCATCTGGAGATAACCAATGAAGCGATAAACGCGCTGTCAGAGATAGATGCCAGTCTTAAAATTGAGGTCTACGTTACTCCAGCCTGCCCCTACTGCCCAAGCGCGGTAATGCTTGCCCATCAGGCAGCCATGGTTAGCGAGAGGATCAAAGGGGTGATGGTTGAGGCCTCGCAGTTCCCCCAGAAGGCGGAGAAATGGGGCGTTATGGGAGTCCCCCACACAGTGATCCAGAATTTGGAGAAGGGGAACACCGTTCAGTTCATCGGCTCATATCCTGAAAAATTCTTCCTTGATTTCCTGAAGGACGCCGCTGAGGGGAAGGAATTCGACACTCGATAATTTTTCCTATTCTTCATCCCTTCCATCCTTTATACCTTAATAGCAAAAGAGTGAATGTGTGGGGTCATTAAGCAATCCGTAACCTAAAATCACCGAAAATGTAAAGCATATTCATCGTTTATTAATCAAAAATAAATATTGTTAATAAAAATACTGAGAACGGCAATATCTGAGCTGATCGTACTGGAATTAAATATTCTCCAGAAATTTCAAATAAAAAATTTAAAGGGAGAGTATAATTATAATCGCAAGACATATCCCCAAAACATCTCTTAAAGTTCTTAGTTTATTTGCATACACATCAAGTCGAAAAACCTACAATGTTCCTGTTGTTATCCAGCACGCTATACCTGCT
>CAZHKD010000115.1:0-5360 GCA_964533255.1 uncultured archaeon
TCCACCGGCTTTCTGTCCTTTATCTTCCTGACCTTTACCAGCTCACCGTTCTCAAACTCCACAAGGGGATACAGAGCAGTCTCAACTGCCAGTCTTGCCAGCGGGACGACGTCTTTCCCCTGAATTCCCCATCCCGGAACGCAGGGGCAGTGTATCTGGATGTACTTCGCTCCCTCAAACTCAACGGCCTTTTTCACCTTTCTTCGGATGTCCATCGGGAATGCGACGCTGGCAGAGGCGACGTAAGGAATGCCGTGGGCAACTGCGATGCTCACCATGTCCTTCTTCCTCCCCAGCTTCCCGGTCATTATCTTCCCTGCAGGCGTCGTTGTTGTATTCGCGCCAGTTGGCGTCAGACCGCTCTGCTGATTTCCGGTGTTCTGGTATGCTTCGTTATCCAGGCAGATGTAGAGGACGTCGTGGTTCCTGTCGAACATGCCTGAAAGGGTTCCGATGCCGATGTCTGCCGTTGCACCATCGCCGGCGAAGACCACCACGTGCCCCTCGTCTTTCCTGCCTAAGGCCTTCAGAGCTGCTTCGATGCCGGCAGCAACGGCGCCAGCGTTCTCGAAGAGGGAGTGGATGTAGGGCACGCCCCATGCGCTCCTGTTGTACATGGAGCTTATTATCTCAAGGCACCCCGTGGAGTTTGATACGAAGACCTTTCCCTCAAGGGCTTCCAGCGTATTGCGGACAGCTATAGCCAGCCCGCACCCCGGGCAGGCACCGTGACCGGGAGCAAAATACTCGCTCATGGAATCACCTCTTCATACTCGTGAAGTCCTTCAAACCTGAAGCCCGGCTTAGCTTTACCCTCATAGACGTCGGATATTATCTTCACCATCAGGTCTCTGGGCACGTCCCTTCCGCCAAGCCCCACAACGACGGTGTGGATTTCCTTGCTGGTTCCGTAGAGGGCGCTCTTCACCTCAAGCGTTAAGGGCCCGTCAGAGCCGAGAGATAGCGCTCTTTCCAGCACGATCACCTTGTCAACGTTCTCAAGAGCTTTTCGAACCTCATCGGCAGGGAACGGGCGGAAGGTTCTGATCTTCAAAACTCCAACCTTCTTTCCGTTCTTCCTCATCTCCTCCGCTACATCCCTTGCCATGGCCACTATGGAGCCCATGGCCACGACCGCAACCTCCGCCTCGTCGTAATCCGTGAAGATGTGTCCGCCGTAATCCCTTCCAATAATGCCGCTCCACTCCTTCATTGCCTCCTCGATGACTTTCCTCGCCCTCTCCATGGCGTCGTACATGACTGCCCTGAACTCCATGTAGTACTGGGGCGGAGCGTAGGCGCCGAAGGTGAGGGGTTTCTTTGTTGTCATCTTCACCGGCGGGTCGTAGGGGGGCAGGAAAGCATCGATTGTTTCCGGCTCAAGCAGCTCGATTGGCTCGTAGGCGTGTGTGAGCTTGAAGCCGTCCATGCACAGCATGAAGGGCAGCATCACCTTTCTGTCCTCGGCCACCTTGAAGGCAACGGGCACCATGTCGTGGGCCTCCTGGTTGTTCTCCACGTAAACCTGAATTATGCCGGCATCCCTCATTGCCATGCTGTCCTGGTGGTCGTTCCATATGCTCAGCGGAGCGCTCAAAGCTCTGTTGGCCACAACCATCACGATGGGCAGCCTCATGCCTGCTGCGTTGTAAAGGACTTCGCTCATCAGAATTAAACCCTGAGAGCTTGTGGCCGTGAACGTCCTTGCTCCCGCAGCAGAGGCTCCAACGAGAATGCTCGCTGCCCCAAACTCACTCTCAGCGGTTATGTACTCGCAGTTCTCCAGCTCCCCCTCGGCATACATGGCAGCCAGGTTCTCCACGATTTCAGTCTGGGGAGTTATTGGGTAAGCACAGATGACGTTGGGCTTGCAGAGCTTTACTGCGTGAGCGATTGCGTAAAACCCTCTAACAACCTTCCTCATGTCAGGACACCTCTACCTTATAAAGCTCCTTAACCTCCATCTTTATGGCATCTGCTGGGCAGACCGTGAAGCACACCCAGCAGCCCTTGCAGTAGTCGTAGTCCGGCACCGCAACCTTCTTGCCCTCTTTCTCCACAACCTTGATGCAGCCATCAGGGCAGTAAATCTCGCAGTTCTTGCATGCGGTGCACTTCTCCTCATCAACCACCGGGTATTCTGTACCCCAGTCCCCGGTCTTCATGTTTCTCGACACAAGAGGCTCGGTTACACCGCCAAGCCCGATTTTTACCTTCACCATTTGCAGACCTCCTTCATGTACTGATAGGCTTCCTCAACCAGCCTGATGTTTTTCTCAGCCAGGCTCTCATCCTCAAACCACTCTTTGATTGTCTCCTTAAGGGTTTCGAGCTTTACGATGTTGGTTGCACCTACCAAGGCGCCAACCATTGCAGTGTTGGTGATTGGCCTTCCGAGGTGCTCCATGGCCAATTTGGTTGCATTTATGGAGTAAACCTTCACGTCGGTGCTCATGTGTCTCTTCAAGTCCTCGCTTCCTTTGGGATAGTTTGTTATCAGCATCCCATCTTTTTTGATTCCCGCCAGAACGTCAACAACACCGATCAGCGAGGGGTCCATGACCACCACATAATCGGGATTGTAGACCTCATCCCTCTGAACTATCGGCCTGTCAGAGATCCTCAGGAAAGACGCCACCGGCGTCCCTCTTTTCTCAGCACCGAACATGGGAAAGGAGAGGGTGTAATACCCCTCCTTGAAGCCTGCCACTGCAAGGAGGTCTGCAGCCGTTACAGCTCCCTGGCCACCCCTTCCGTGAAACCTAACCTCTATCAGAATATCTGATCCCTCCCAATCCTTTTCCAGCAATTAATAATCATGTCTTAAAAAGTTTGCCTAAGTTTTCGACAACATACATCCCCGATTCGGTCAATTAACCATCACTTAATATCAAACCCTGCCTCAGCCTCGAACCTCAAACAGAATGATTAATATATATAGAATGCAGGATTTTAATAAACATATCGGGGGTCAAGCCATGAGCATTGTGGTGGCGATAGATGAGTCCGAAAGGACTGAGAGAGTAATAAAATTTGCCGTAGAGGAGGCCAAGCTGAGAAATGAGAAATTGCTCTTTATTCATTCCCTTTTTGGTGGGGACAGAACAACTGAGGAAGATGTGCAAAAGGGAGAGGAGATTCTTGCCAGAGCCGCAGATGGGGCTGAGAAAGGTGGAGTTGAGTATGAGACGCACCTGCTTGTAAGGGGCAAAGAGCCCGGAGATGACATAATTGAGTTTGCCGATGAGGTTGGGGCGTCCATGATCATTATAGGTGTCAGAAAGCGCAGACCTGCAGGAAAGCTGCTTTTTGGCAGCGTCGCCCAGCATGTTATTCTCCATGCTGAGAGGCCAGTGGTCTGTATAAAGTAATTTATTATTTTTTTATTTAAAATTAGGGTAAAAGTGGCTCAGCAATTTCCCAGAAGCCCCCCACAACCAGCTGAAGCATCTCTAACCCGTTATTCAACCTGAAATATTGACTTGATGGATGAAATTATGAACTGCTTCTGAAACTTTGGGAGGGCTGAAAAAATCTCGCCAATCTCTCTTGGCATCTCCAGAGCTTCAGATTCCAGCAACTTAATTGCAAGCACCCTTTTTTCCTCTGGATATTCCAGCACAAGGTTGTATATCGCCTTAAAGACTTCATTAAGGTTCATTGAGGTCGCAACTTTTCTCAGAGTCTCGTACCTAATCTCCCTCTCCACTTCCCGGGACACTTCCTCCTCCACTTCCAGCAGAGTTTTGATAATTGCAAAATAGATGTTCAGAAGCTCCTCCTTTGACCATTTCGTTATGCTACTCAGGATTATTTCATCAATTTTTTCCTGTATGTCCTTCATTCTGTATACAACGTACATCAGCTCCTCGACGCTCTGACTGAATTTGTACCCCTCGCCTCTTCTCAGCTCAAAAACCCATATTTTGCGCAGAGTTTCATTTATGGTCTGATAGTCCAGTTGCAGAAACTCAATGCGGGTTCGGAACATTTCCTTCACGTCGTCGTCTGTAGGTAGAACAACGTCGTTTATTATGCTGGATATCTCGACCAGGCGCGTGAAAACAAGGTAGAATATTGGGTTGAATATGTTCCAGGTTTTTTTCAGTCTCTTTATTCTGTTTATGAAGTTCTCGTCAAATATTCCCTTTACTTGCTGCTCAATCCTTTCAGTCATCACCCCACTCTCCCGAACCCCCGGTTTGCTGGAGGATGAGTGTGTTAGAATCAGCCGGCAGCATCAATATTGGATGTTCACCCTAATTGGTGAGTAAATGCACGATAAAATAGCTTCAGATTGCTTCATCCTCGAAATAGCCCTCTTCCTCGTCGTCATCAAACTCCAGCTCATCCTCCTCCTCAAAATCCTCTTCCAGGTCTTCTATCTCGAATTCCTCGTTGGTTTCAAGGAATAGGAACTTGCCCTCCTGGAATATCATCACTGCTCCGCAGAATTCGCAGCTGGCCTCCATGCCCTCGTAGAGGTCCCTGAGTTCTATCTCCTCACCACAAGCGGGGCACCTGATTATTTTCATTAACACAATCCGCTGAAACCTCAAATTTAAATGTTTCCCTACCGGGGTATAAGCACCATCCCAAATCCTGAGGCGAGCGGGCTTGGGAAAAGCTGATGCGTTGTCTGTTCTGGAGCAGTGTGATGGTATAAGCGCCCCTTTGAACACGTCAAACACGAAGCATGCGCCTCAAATCTTCTTTCGTTATTTCGTTTCTCCTTTTCTGATCTTTCCACAACTTTCTGAACTGGTAAAAGTACTCGTGGAGCTCCAGAATGTCTCTGCAAAACACAACTTCGTGCCTCTCAATCACTTCCATTTTCATGTACAGTGGGAGTTCCTCAAAAAGCCAGACATCGTACCTCTTTCCGCTTACATCCACCTGTCTGAAGACTTCCTTTATATCAAACCCCTCCGGGGCGACTATGCATATATCGGTGTCTCTGCCCTTCCAGCTCCCCCCACGATCCACGACTGAACCAAATATGAGAACTGCGAGAACCCTTTCTTTCAGAAATTCAAAGTCTCTGGCTACTCTGGCTGCAATCTCTCTTTCAACCATGACTTCATCACCCGGATAAATTCTTGAAGGCAAGGAACAATCTCTGCTATTGACTCGAGAGCTAGTTTGTCGTTCAGTCCGTTGTAGTGGTGAACCAGTCTATTCCTCAGACCATTAGCAACTTTTAAACAGTCTGAAAGCTTCTCATCCATCAGCTCTCCCCACTTCTGGAGATTTGTGTAATCGTCTTTGGGGGGATATCCTGAATCCTTCAGGAACATGGCTACCAGATCGCATGCAGCCTCAACAGCTTCCTGTGTGGCTTTGTAGACGGCCAGTCTCGA
>CAZHKD010000116.1:0-5308 GCA_964533255.1 uncultured archaeon
TTTTTAAATTTTCAGCCCGCCCACCCGGCCCCAAAGCTTCAGATTGAGTGAGATGCTTAAAATGAAGTTATTCCACCTATTCGACCACTAAACGGAGAACATCATTTCAAGTTTAAAACAACCCTTCCCTGCTTCTGCACAACAATGGCGTCAAGCGGTATTCCGAGCTCTTCGAGAATATTTTCGAGCTTTTTCAGCAAAGAAGCGTCAATCTTTTCAAAACCTACGAACACTTTATTCATCGTCTCGTCTACAGCGGTGCCCGTCCACGGCAGCCCGCTTTTTGAGACCTTTTCAGTTAAAGCATATTTCCAATCTCTGAGCTGGGCATAGCTGTATTTTCCTTTAAGCAGAACGAGCTTAACGCTACCATTTACCTTCTCCAGCACCTTCCTCCCATCCTCCTCATTTCCAACGTAAACAAAGACGACTCCCCTTTCAGGGTCTATGAAGGAGCCACCGTATGTGGGAACGTCTGAATTCCTTAGGGCAACACCCACCCCAACAACACTGCCATAACCGGGTTTTGAATCGGGAAAATGCACCTTCACGCTTCTCAGATCCGCATACTTCCACCACAAAACCGGTTTCTCCTTTTTAACCCATTTTCCACCTTCATAGACGTAGTATTCTTCTATCGAGCCATTGTATCCAGTCCAGTTTATTGTCAGCTTCGCCGGGTCGCTCAGAATTCCGCCTGGGCTCCAGAAGGCGAGCGCTAAAAGCAGAGCCCATATACCACCTATACTCCCGACTCCCAGCAAATACTTCACTTTCCTGCCCAGCATAACCCCTGATTCAATCACGTATTACATAATGTGCGCCCATACATAAACCTAACCAACCTTGCTGCTACCGAAACAAATCAACCAACACTGTCTATACTCCTAAACTCTGTGAAATCAATGAAGTACTCATTTATCCTGATGTCCGGCTTCAGCCCAAGCTCTTCCAGTGGTGCGAGGTAGTTAACCCCTGCCAGAATGAGGATCTCCCCTCTCCTTGTGGAAAGCCAGGGCAGGCTGAGGTGATTCGGTGGGGGTGATATGCTTATTATGCCCCCTATCCCCGCCTTCTCAGCCCTTCTGAGCTCCTTCTTCACGGTGTCCATGGCGTAGACGCTGAAAGACCTCACCGCTGCTATTACGTCGCCGCTGCCCTCCGTTGCCAGCCTGTAGACAGATGTCAGGCCAGCTTTAATCATCAGCCAGCCGGGACTCAGCGTGATGCCCTTGTAGCTTATCATCTCGCTGAAGCCCTCAGCCTCCCCATCACAGATGTGGAGCAATGACGCAATCTCCGGCTTCGTCGTGACCCCGGCCTTCATCAGGATAGCGTCTATCAGGGTGTTTGAGACGACGGCTATGACGAACTTTCCTTCGGGAACCATGAGCTCCCCGCACTGCTCATCCTCGTCGTACACTGCCACGAGATCTGAGGTGGAGACGCCAACGTGACTCACTTCCGAGAGTATCCTCAACGCTTCCTCGCTCCTGTCCTTGTCGACTATGGCCACGTTGGTTGGAATCGTACCCTTAAGCGTGTCCAGAGAAAATGTTGAGCTGTGTATGTTGTACTCCACCCTCTCAGAGAACTCCTCAAGCCTCTCGTACACCAGGCTCCTTCTCAGCTTCTCCCTTCCCTTTTCGGTAATTACCCTCTTGTACTTTTTCGGCTTTGCCGTCAGACCCTTTTCATCAAGCTTCTGCAGATGATACCTCACAGTCCTCGCATCCAGGTATATGCCTATTTTCCTTAGCTCTTCCGCAATTTCCCTTGAGCTCAGAGGCTTGTCGGCATCTGCAAGCACTCTGAGGATTTCTCTCTGAACCCTCATGGTATCGCTTTTCGAATCAACATTGTTTAACATTAAAATTTTTTCGGTAATCTCTATCCGGATATACACCAGGTGTTTAAGAAGCAATTCCTTGCGATTACCATCTCGGCAATATGTAAAAATTTGAATCCATAATTCCAATTTCTGGAAACTTTCAATCTTCTCAGATTTGCGTCTGTAAGAAATTATATTGAACAAATGTTTACAATGGAAAGAAGAAACCGAAAGGTATATGTATCTCCAATTAAAATGATAAATCGGAACCCGTGCAGGAACTGAAAAGGAAATAGAAGTGATCTTCGATGGAAGAGAAGTTCGATGCGATAATCATTGGCGCCGGAGCCAGCGGGCTTGGAGCAGCCTACAAACTGGCTAAATACGGATTTAACGTCGTGGTTCTTGAGAGGGGGCAGAGAGCAGGGGCTAAAAACGTTTATGGTGGCAGAATTTACAGCCACGTCTTTGAAAAGGAGATTCCGGAGTTCAGGAAGGAAGCGCCGGTGGAAAGGTGGGTTAAGAAGGAGAGGCTTACGCTGATGGATGAGAGTGATGCTGTCACGGTCGAGCTCTTCTCCGATTTCTCTCCGCCGAACGATAGCTTTACAGCGATACTGACGAAGTTCAACGCCTGGCTTGCTGAGAAAGTGGAGGACGCTGGCGGGCTGGTCATCACGGGCATAAAGGTTGACGATCTCGTCATTGAGAACGGCAACGTGAAGGGTATCGTCGCAGACGATGAGAAGCTGATTGCTGACGTCGTAATCGACGCAGAGGGCGTCAATCCTCTGCTTGCAAGGCGGGCAGGGTTGAGGGATGACTGGGAGCCAGATCACATCGCCGTTGGAGTTAAGGAGGTCATAAAGCTTCCCAAAGAGGTGATTGAGGACAGGTTCAACCTGGATGATGGCGAGGGCTTGGCGAACCTCTTCCTGGGCTACGCAAGCAGCTTCGCTCAGGGGGGCGGCTTCCTCTACACGAACCTGGACACAGTATCGCTGGGCGTCGTTGTCAGGGTTGACGCTGCCATGGCCAGAAAAATCAGGGTTTACGATATCGTCGAGGACTTCAGAGCCCACCCCTACATCGCCAGGCTGCTCAGGGGTGGAAGCGTAATCGAGTATTCAGCTCATCTCGTTCCTGAAGCTGGCATCAAAGGCGTTGCACCGAAGCTTTACAGCGATGGTTTGCTGCTGACAGGCGATGCAGCAGGGTTCGTCCTCAACAGGGGTCTGACTGTGAGAGGCGTCGACTTCGCCTTCTACTCGGGCATTCTCGCCGCAGAAACGGTGAAGGAGGCCCACGAGAAGGGCGACTTCTCCGCTTCAACCCTGTCGGAGTACGAGAAGAAGCTGAGGCAGTCCTTCGTGCTGGGGGAGCTCGAAGCTTTCAGGAAGGCTCCCTTGGTGCTGAGCAACCTCAGGTTCTACGAAACCTACCCAAGGGTGCTGGTGGACATCATGAAGGACGCTTTCACGGTTGACGGCAACGCCAGAAAGCTGTATCCGGTTATGAGGGAGAAAATGAAGGGCAGGATGTCCCTCTTCACCCTGATAAGAGATGCTCTTGCGGCGGTGAGGAACCTATGAGCGAGAAGAGGCTTTCGGTGGAAGAGAGGCTTGGACTGGTTGCCTTCACCATAGATGAAGAGCCCCACATAAAGCTGAAGGAGGAAGTGTGTGGCGAGTGCGAGGCAAGGTACTGCCTCTTCGTCTGCCCGGCGAAGCTCTACACCGAAGAAGAAGGCAAGATACACTTCAACCACGAGGGCTGCCTGGAATGCGGAACCTGCAGGGTCGCATGCCCTAATGACTTGGACTGGAACTATCCCAGTGGCGGCTTCGGCGTCCACTACCAGTACGGGTGAGATAGAGGCTTGAATTGGTTCAAATCTGGAAGTGGCATTCCAGAATAGAAAAATTTAAAAATTAATCATGTGTAAAGTCAGGTAAAGATTTGAGGAGGTTTTGCCGGATGAGCGTGATAGATTACCCGAAAGACACGATAGTGACGTTCTCCGAGGAGGAGAAGCTTTTTAGAGAAACTGTAAGGGAGTTTTGCCAGAAGCATATAGCACCCAAATGGGTTGAGATCGATGAAGCTGCTGATAAGGAACCCATGAACATTCCCGTTGACACGATCAAAAAGATGGGAGAGCAGGGATTGTTCTGCATTCCATGTAGCGAGGAGTACGGAGGTCAGGGAGGAACATACACCATGGCAACCATAGCCATTGAGGAGATAGCCTATGCCGACCCCTCTGTGGCTCTTGCCGTCTACGCCCTTCTCAACACCGGATGGCCCTTCGCTCTGGAGCTCTTCGGGAAGGAGGAGGTCTGTCAGGAGATAATTCCTCAGGTCGCCAAGGGTGATGCCTTCTTCGGCATCGCATCCACCGAGCCTCAGGGCGGTTCAGACGTTGCCGGGCTCAGAACGACGGCTGTGAAAAAGGGAGACGTTTACGTCTTCAACGGAGAAAAAGCTTACATAAGCGGTGTTGGTGAGGTTCAGAAGCTTGCCTGGGGCGGTGGGTGGTTCACCCTGGCAAGAACAGGTGAGCCGGGGCACAGGGGCCTATCAGCCTTTGCTCTCCTCGCAAGAAAGAACGGGGAGCTTAAGCCCGGCTGGAATCCCACCCTCTACGAGGACATAGGCAGGCACGGCCTGACAACTGGAGGCTTCATCCTTGAAGACTTCGAGCTGGAAAAGGATTACCTGATTGGCGAGGAGAACAGGGGCTTCTACTACGTGATGGAGAGCTTCAACCTCGCAAGGATCGTTGTCTCTGCGGCAACAATAGGCGCCGCTAGATGGCTTCTGGAGCAGGCGGTGCAGTGGTTCAGGGACAGGAAGCTGTTTGGAGGTAAAAGCATAGCCTCATTCCAGGGGGTCAGCTTCAGGTTTGCCGAGCTGTATGCAAGGTGGGAGGCAGCCAAGTACTTCGTTTACAGGGCTTCAAGGCTTGCTGACAAGATATACATAGAGAAAGACCCCGCATTCAAGCCCAAGGATCTGAATGTGCCCGTTGCTCTTGCCAAAAACTACGGGCCTGAGACGTGCGTTGACCTGGCTGAGGAGGTCATGAAGTGGTACGGTGCCTACGCCTACACCAAGGAGGCGCCGATATTCAGGGCCTGGCTCGGTCCCTTCAGCTACGTCATCGGAGCTGAGGGCGCCCAGAACATAATGAAGTACATAATTGCCAGGGACATAATCGGAAGGGAGTACGTCTCCCAGTAAATTTTATTTTTAGGTGAAATAAACAGGTGATACTTATGGACATCGTCGTCTGTGTCAAGCAGAGCTACGACGTGCAGCAGCTCAAGTTCGACCCGTCAACAGGAGAGCCCATGCTTGCCGGGGCCCCAAAGAAGATGAGCGACATGGATAAAAGGGCTCTGGAGGAGGCTTTGAGGATAAAGGAAGCCAATGGTGGCAGAGTGGTTGCCGTTACTGCCGGAGGAAGCGACGTGA
>CAZHKD010000117.1:0-5257 GCA_964533255.1 uncultured archaeon
ACATGCCTATATCTCTCAGGAACCCTCTATCGAATCTGGCGAAGCGGTCTTTCGCCTGAATCGAGCCACATTCTGTCATAATTTTAGATTTATGACTGCATACTTTAAACATGACGTTCACATGTAAACGTCAAATAATTTATCGTCCTTAAACTTTAAAACAATCCCATATATTCTATGTAAACTGCGCACCAAACTGAGAGGCAGGAACTGAATGGGGGAAAACTACAAAAGCTTGGTTAGCCTGAAACGGTTCCAATGCGATGCCAAATATTGGATCAGAACAAGAAGAAAAAGATAAATAATTAAGGCCTTAAAAATAACTCTAAATAAACCTCGGTGGTGGGATGCTTGGAGACATCTTTTATTTCTTTGTTGGTGTTTTCGTGGGCATATTGGCAGCTTTATTCGGTCTCGGAGGGGGATTCTTAATCGTTCCTGCTCTTGACCTCTTAGGTGCTGGCATTCATCAGGCAATTGGAACGAGCTCTGCTTCAATTCCGTTCACATCTCTGTCGGCCATAATTGCCTATTCCAGACAAAAAAGAATTCATTACAGAGCAGGATTTTTGTTGGCTGCCCCCTCCATTGTTGGAGCCTATGCAGGTGCCTGGCTAACCTCATTTTTAGACCCTGCTCAGCTTAAGACAATCTTCGGTCTCGCTTTAATCCTCGTTGCCCTTAGAATGTTTAGGGGGAGAGCAGGAGAATCAGCGGTCAAACTGGATGGTGTTGAATTCAACTATAAGCTAATTCTGATTGCAGGGCTCTCTGCAGGATTAGTTTCGGGACTCCTGGGTGTTGGTGGTGGAATAATCAATGTTCCAGTGCTGGTAGCACTTGGCCTCCCCATACACTACGCCGTAGCAACCTCGAGCTTTGTCATGTTCTTCACGGTTATGAGTGGTGCAGCGAAGCATTATCTCTTAGGCAATGTTGATCTTGGGCTGCTGGTTCCGCTGGTTCCCGGTCTGGTGGCTGGAGCTCAAATCGGTGCAATGGTGGCCAGAAAGATAAAAGCAGGGAGCTTAAAGAGGGGCTTTGCGGCAGTTCTGGCTTTGATAGCACTGAGAATGCTCTTGGAGAGCCTTCGGTGATGCAAAGGTGTCGAACCCAATTTGATTCAGGAACGCTCTTCTGTACTGACGAACACGTCTGACCTTTTCCCCACACCTATTTTAGA
The DNA here is from genome assembly GCA_964533255.1 of uncultured archaeon. GTDB lineage: Archaea > Halobacteriota > Archaeoglobi > Archaeoglobales > Archaeoglobaceae > JdFR-37. Next base: position 1,184 of record CAZHKD010000117.1, read on the forward strand.
ATCGGGGTTCACATCTAAACCTTAAGGGTGATAAATTTTAATTCATTACGACATATCGTTTATTACAAAAGGGTGGGGGTAGGATTGTACAGACCATCGCGGATAGCCAAAATGATGGCTAAGAATTTGAGAATGACAGGGACTCCGCTTGGCTTGAGCAGCCATAAGGTTAATACCTGGTGGCACGGTCTGGAAATTAAGAAAGAAGGAGGTGCTTTGCTCTTTACCGGTTTGCTGTACCAGCTAACTCCGTACATAGTGCAGGTCACGAAAAGACTTTACGGGCTCGAAAACACACCACTTGAAGGACTCGTCTCGGCTTCAGGAATTTTGCCCAGTTACATGATCGGGGGATTTTTAAAGCCTAAAAGTGCAGATATTGAGCAGTTTAATAGCATAATCAGAAAAATTTCGCTAATACTTTCAAAATCAGGAGTTGATTTCTCTTACAATCCAGAACTCGACTTCTACAGCGGGGCTCTGCTATACGACCTGGGATGCGATGAAGCCTTTGAAGAGCATGCAAGGTATGTTGCCGGGAAGCTCGAAAAAAGGGGAATAAAGAGGTTGATCACAATTGACCCTCACACGACTTACACGATGAAAGTCCTTTACCCTGAATATGCTGGCGCTGAATTCCAAGTTATCAATTATTTGGACCTTATACAGCCTAAAGCGAAGGGGGATGCTGAGGTAACGATCCACGACCCCTGCTATTATGCAAGGTACCTTGACATCTATGACCAGCCAAGAGAAGTCCTGAAAGCTCTCGGAATGCATTGCGTCGACGTTAAAAACTCCAAGAAAATGACTTACTGCTGCGGAGCTCCGATTGAGAGTATTTCACCAAAGCTCTCAAAGGAGATAGCAAGAGTGAGGTTCACGGAATTGAAGGAAACGGGATGTGAAGTTGTTACGATGTGTCCCCTCTGCTTAGCAAACCTCAAGGATTTTGGAGATGTAAAGGATATTTCCGAGGTTATTTGGAGGGCGTGTCATGATTGAGCACTTTCTCGAGTCCTTAAGGAGGAACTCCGTGGAGATAGTAGATGAGTTTGATGCCGGGAAATTCAAAGATGCGCACGTCAGCGAAGCATTGAGTGCGGCAGCGGATACCGGAATAATCTTTTTCGGAGGGTTTGAGGAAGCCAAAAAGTCGGCCCTCGCTGAACACCACGTTGCGATAGTTAAGAGGGAAGTAATCTGCAGAACAACCATCGAAGCGTACCAGCTTGCTACTTCGAAGTCAAAATTTGTATTTGCGTCTTCATCGGCATCAAAAACTGCGGACATCGAGGGCAAGCTTATCTGGGGGATGCATGGTCCAAGAAGGTTTACGGTAGTGGTAAAATGAGGGCTGTTTACGAAGCCATAAAGAAAGAGTCGATAAGGCAAGGAATCCTGAGAACCTGGCAAAATCTGTCAAAAGCCGTTGAGAGAAACCTCGAACTCTACCCATACCTAATCGATTATGCCAGCGAAGTCAGGAAGGCCAAGCTTGAGGTTTCTTCAAACTACGAGCACTGGATAGAAAAGGCGATGGCGGCTTTGGACTGTGAGGTTTACTTTGCAGAGGACGCTGAAAAAGCGAGGAAAATAGTTGGTAATATAGTAGGGGAGGGAAAAATCGTTGTCAAGGCGAAGTCGATGGTTTCGGAAGAGATACACCTCAGGGAACACCTTATGGAGAAAAATGAAGTCTGGGAAACTGATCTTGGTGAGCTGATAATTCAGCTTGCGAACGATAAGCCGATGCACATGGTCGTTCCAGCCCTGCATTATTCAGAAAGACAGGCTGCAGAGATTTTGAAAGAGATAGGTGTAAAAGGCTCTTCAGTAGATGAGCTTGCTGAAGGGGTCAGGAACTTTATCAGGCGAAAATTTCTTTCTGCTGACGTTGGCATTTCTGGATGCAACGCCTTTTCAGCTGAAACGGGAAGGATATTCCTGATAGAGAATGAAGGGAATATACGGCTTACAATCAACCTTCCAGAGACCTACATAGCCATTGTAAGCATAGATAAAATCCTCCCGAGCGATGAAGTGTGCATGAAGTCTGTAATGGTTCAGTCCGCCTTCTTTGGAACCTTTCCTCCAGCTTATATAAACATAAAGGAACCGAACGATGAGCAAGAAATGCACGTAATCTTCCTCGATAACGGTAGAAGAGGTGCAGCTGAATTTTTGAGAGATCAGCTTACATGCGTTAGATGTGGCAGATGCCAGCTCGAGTGTCCGGTCTTTCACATTATGGGGAACCTCTGGGGAGCGGTTTACGGCGGTCCAATGGGAATGGGCTGGAGTGCGATAACGGATAAAATAGGTCTGGAGTGTTTTCTCTCATGTTTATGTGGAAAATGTAAAGAGGTTTGTCCAATGGACATAGATATGCCAAAAATTATCAGAGCGCTCAGGAGGAGGAATCTAAGGTGTTGAGTTTAAAAACCTCAAAACGGCTCTAATTATCCTCTTTTCAGCGCTTTTCAGCCTTTTGATGTATGCTGTTTTTGAAATTCCAACTTTGGAAGCCAGATCTCCAAGGTTCGACCTTCTTGGCACATCATAGAAGCCGCTGAGGTACGCTTCTTCAAGACTCTTGAGCTGGGTTGGCGTGAGGTAACACAGTTCCTCTATCATGTATGCAATGAGCTCGATGTTCAGAAACATTCTTGAAAGAATATCTGGCTTTATCTCATATGATTTCTTTACTTTCGTCAGATCAGTTTTTCCCAGCTCTTCAATTGCAATCCTTCTCTTTTTCATATCGTCCCAAACTACAAACCACTTTTCAGTGTCGTCATGAACTATTATGGGCCCTATAACTCTACCCCCAAATTCATGCACGATTTTCCAGGCCCTGGTCATTTCTATATCGTACCGGGTCTCAATGATGTCTTTGGACTTTGAGTAAATGTCTACATTTGAAACTTTTTCGAGGGAGCTCAGTCTCTCCATTGCTCCCTTTGAGTCGTTGCCCACCAGGTAGGCCTTTAGTCTCTCCTTTTCGTGGATTGGCAGAACGTCAATAATGAAAATGTTTAGATCCTTAATCCTTTCAGTAATTGTGATGTTTGGGCAGTCTTCCTGATACAGCTCCAGTACTTCAAAGTACATCTCTATACACCTTACAGACCGATTATCGGACACGGATAAATTTGTGCATCAAACATCCACAACCTTCTCCGGGTTCAGGATATTATTCGGGTCAAACACCTTCTTAATCGCCCTCATCAGTTCTATTGACTTCTCTGACATTGTTCTGTACATATCTCTCTTCTTTACGATGCCTATTCCGTGCTCTCCAGTTATGCAGCCTCCCAACTCCTTTGCAATTCTAAATGCAAAGTCCTTGAATTCCATATACTGCTCCATCCATTCTTCCTCCCTCAAGCCGGATTTCAGTATCTGCTGATGAACATTCCCATCTCCAGCGTGTCCGTAATGCAAAACGGTTATCCCTATTTTCTCTGCAACCTCCTGACATCGCTTCACGTACTCCGCTATGCTTGCAGGTGGCACAGAAACGTCCAGCAGCTCTATTGTCTCATCTTTCAGACCCTCGTATATCAGGCTTCTAATGTCCAGAATGTCCTTCTGCTCCTTTTTGCCTGTGCCAACGAGGACGTCCAATGCGTTATACCTTTTCACAACCTCTTCTATTCTTTCAGATTTCTCAATCAGCTCTTCTTCGTCCTTACCATCTACAATTATCATCAAATGAGCCTTACCACCCTTATATGGCCAGTTCTTTCCAGTCACCTTTTCTCCGGCTTTTATAGCTTCTATGTCCATGTACTCAATGGCCAGCGGTATAATTCCACTCTTGAGGATCTCGGGAACTGCTTTAATGGCGTCTTCCGTGCTGTTGAACGGGATAACTAAAGTGTACGTGGTTCCCGGTTCAGGAATGAGGCGCAGTATAACTTTCGTTACAACGCACAGAGTCCCCTCGCTTCCGACAATCAGGTGAAGCAAATCGTAGCCGGTGGCATTTTTAATGACCTTTCCACCCAGCTGAAGTATCTCACCTGTTGGCAGAACAATTTCAAGTCCGACAATGTAGTTCCTCATAAT
>CAZHKD010000118.1:0-5251 GCA_964533255.1 uncultured archaeon
CTTCATCTCCTTCGGCCTGGTGTTTCAGATCCCGGTGGTGGCAGCAATCGCTTCCCGGCTGGGAATGATCGATTCCAACTGGCTCAGGGGCAAGAGGCTTCTTGTCTACGCTGGCGTATTCATCCTGGCAACAAACCTCACCATGGACATAACCGGCCTGTCCCAGCTTATCGTGCTGACTCTGGTTGTGGCAATGTACGAGCTTGCTATTGTGGTTTCATCGGTTACTCACCGAAAGAAAAATTAATAGAATAGGGGTTGGAAGTTGCAATGCAAATAGTCATCGCCGGAGCTGGCGAAGTTGGCTTCAATATTGCAAAGGATCTAGCTTACGCTCATGATGTTTACGTTATAGAGAACGACGAGAAGAAGCTAAACGACATATCCAAACTCAACGTGGAAGTTATTGAGGGTAATGCTGCCAACATCGACATCTTGAGGCGGGCGAAGATCGATGAAGCCGACATTTTTTTAGGCGTTACAGGAGATGACGAGGTGAATTTGCTGGCTGGCCTGGCTGCCAAAAAGCTGGGTGCAAAGAAAACGATTATACGCGTTGGGAATCCCGAATACGTTGACAAGCCAATCGTTATGGACCACCCAATCGGGTACGACCTCCTCATATGTCCTCAACTTGCTCTGGCCAGCGAAATCGTCAACCTGATAACAATTCCCGGGGCGGTGGATTTCGTCACGTTCAGCGGCGGCAAAATTGACATGGTGGAAATCTCCATCACTTCCCACTCAGGAGTGGCGGGGAAGAGGATTTCAGAGCTCCATCTGCCGGGAAATGTGATAATAACGGCAATATACCGGAACGGGGAGCTTATAGTCCCCAAGGGTGAGACGGCGCTCAAAGAGGGAGACAGGCTCGCAATCGTTGGAACGATGGAAGACCTCTCAAAAATCAGGGGAATTTTCGGTGAGCAGGTTGCGAGGAACGTTGTGATTTTCGGCGGTGGAACTGTGGGCGGCTACATCGCAAGGCTTCTGGACAGAAGCAACATACACATCAAGCTGATAGATTCAAACCCGGCAGTCTGCGAGACTCTCTGCTCTGTCCTGAGGAGGACGAAGGTGATTATTGGCGATGCGACTGATCTTGATTTGCTTGCGGAGGAGGAGATCGGGAAGAGCGACGTGGTGATAGCCACCACAGACAGCGATGAGAAGAACCTTCTGGTGTCCCTGCTTGCGAAAAGCCTCGGAGCCAGAAAAGCCATTGTCAAGGTTGACAGAGGAATGTACGTAAAGCTCTTTGAGAAGGTGGGAGTGGATGTCGCCCTCTCGCCAAGAAGAATCACGTATAACGAAGTCATGAAGCACCTCCACCTGATGAACGTCCACACGATAGCAGAGATCGGAAAGGGAGAGGCGGCAGTTCTAGAAATTGAGGTGAGGGAGAAACTCTCTGGAAAAATGATCAGGGAGCTCAAGATGCCTAAAGGAGCAATAATAGGGGCGATACTGAGGGGTAACGACTGTCTGATACCCAAAGGAGACACAAAAATCGAGGCAGGAGATAAACTTCTGGTCATCACAACATGGGGTGAGATGGACAGCGTTGAAAAGGCTCTGAAAGACTGAGGTCATGGCATAAAAAGGCATAAAAGGCTGATAGCATGAATGTAGTCCTGGTTCTGAACCTCCTGGGCAGGATATGCATCTATTTCTCCCTGATTTTCTTTATCCCTATAGTAACGGCAATGTATTACGGTGAAGACATTCTCCCCTTCATTATCGCTGCTGCCACCAGCTTCGCCGTGGGATTGGTTCTAAGCATACTGAAGCCCGAAAGCCAGGTGGTAAAGTACAGAGAGGGCTACGCCATAGTTGGTCTGGGCTGGCTCATGGTATCGGTAATCGGTGCGATACCCTACATGTACATCGGCGTAAGTCCTCTCGATGCCTTTTTTGAGGCGATGTCGGGCTTCACAACCACCGGGGCAACAATCTTTGACGTTGTAGAGGTGCTGCCAAAGTCGATTCTGCTCTGGAGAAGCCTGACCCAGTGGCTGGGAGGAATGGGGATCGTCGTGCTCTTCGTGGCCATATTTCCTGCAATAGCCAAGATGGGTGAGCCCTTGCTTCATGCAGAGGTTCCGGGCATCAAGCTCAGCAAGCTCAAGCCCAAGCTGAAGGACACGGCAATACTCCTCTACACCGTCTACTTCGTTTTCACAGTTCTTGAAATTTTCCTTCTCTACCTCCTCGGCCTCAGCTTTTACGATGCTGTCAACCACGCATTTACAACTCTCTCAACGGGTGGCTTCTCAACCCACACCCAGAGCATATCATACTACGACAGCCCTGCTGTTGAAGGAGTCGTAACCCTCTTCATGTTCATCGGTGGCGCCAACTTCGCCCTCCTTTACTTCCTCCTGCGCGGCAACCTGAAAATAGTGAAGGATGCGGAGTTCAGAGTCTACAGCCTGATACTTCTCACGGCAATAGCAGTTCTCGTGGTTCTGAATCTCGAAACGTACCCCTCCGTCCTCGAATCCGTCCGCTATTCCGTCTTTCAGGCAGTTGCCATCATGACAACCACCGGCTACACAACCTACGACTTTGACACATGGAGTGATTCGGCCAAGCTCGTTCTGCTAATGCTAATGTTCGTAGGCGGAAGCAGCGGCTCGACTGCAGGCGGAATCAAGGCCGGGAGAATGTACCTCCTCACAATCTACTCGATCATCCAGATTCAGAAGGCGGCAGAGCCGAGACGGGCGAGGGTTGTAAAGTTCGGTGGAGAGGTTATAAAAAGCGAGCTGCTGGATGAGGTGGCAGCTTTCTTCGTGCTCTACATCGTCATTTTCGTCGTGTCGGTTTTCCTTGTTTCTACTTCAGGCCTGGACATGATTACTTCCATTTCCGCTGTGGCTGCCACCATAAACAACGTGGGTCCCGCTCTGGGAGCTGCAGGAGCTTCAGAGACGTATGCCGCATTACCATGGTTTGCCAAGCTCGTTCTCTCAATAGACATGTGGATGGGCAGGCTTGAGCTGTTCGCAGTCATAAGCCTGTTCATCCCCACCTTCTGGAGGGAGAAGTGGTAGAGATCAGCTTATCACTATCTTTTCGACACCGCTAACCTTCAGAAATTCGTCCACCAGCTTACCGGGGATTTTTTCCTCAGTAACAACAGTAAGCTTGCTCTCAACACTCAGCTCCGGATCTTCAGCCAGAATGTACCTGATGGATATGCCCTCCCTGGCGAGGATTGAAGTTATGCCGGCCACGATGCCAACCTTGGTGCTCTCAGCGTACACTTCCAGTACACCGAAGCCCAAAAGCCGGGCAACATCTGCTATGTTCGCAACGGGTCTGAGGCTCGAAAAAACTTTTCTCAGCTCCTCATCACTTTCAATGTTCTGAATTGCCATAACCACGACTTTTCTGTCGACACCTATTGCCTCGGCAATTTTCGTTGGCACAAGTTCTATTTCCCCGCAATAGGCCTTACCATTCTTGACAGATATTCCGAGCCTAAGAAACTCCTTTGCAACAGCTATCTGAGATGGGTACCTCTCGAATTTATCCCTTATTTTTTTCCACATCTCCAACACCTTCGAAGCTGCAAACTCAGGCGATAAAGTCCTCCACACTCCTGAGCTTCCTACCGCAGTAGTGGCATCTCGCTACTATCATCTCTCCATCCTTTGACACATGGAATTTCGACCTTATAGGCTCCCTTTCCGCATTTGATATGCAGTTGGAGTTGGGGCATTTGATTATTCCCTCGACAAACCCCGGCAGAACGACCCTGAACTTCTTCCTTATCTCGTAGTTCTCTACAAGGTTTATGGTGGCTCCTGGAGCGATCAGGGCAATCCTGTTGAGTTCGTCCTCATTTATAAATTTGCCCTCAACCTTAACAATGTCCTTTTTCCCCATCTTCTTGCTGGGCACATTCATGGCCATTGAAACCGTCTCTTTTGTCCCGCTGGAGATGCCGAGTATCTTCAAAACCATGAGGGCTTTCCCAGAATTTATGTGGTCAATGACGGTTCCATCCTTAATCTTACTTATTGTGAGCTGCATCACACCACCCCACCCAAGGATGCCCCCAGCACTTCACACAAAATGGCCATTCTGACGGGTACGCCATAGAACGCCTGCTTGAAGTAAATTGCATGCCTAGTTAGGTCCACATCGCAGGAAATCTCATTGACTCTGGGCAGTGGATGCATTACAATAAGGTCCTCCTTTGCCCTGCTGAGGATTTCTGAGTTGATGATGTAGCTGCCAGCGACCCTTCTATACTCTTCCTCATCCGGGAACCTTTCTTTCTGAATTCTCGTAACGTAGAGAACATCAATCTCACCGATTACCTCATCCAGCGTTGCCTCACTGATATCTCCCTTTACGTCTTCAAGGAAGTCTTCGGGAAGTCTCAGGGCATCTGGGCTTATCAGGTAAATTCTGGTGTTGAAGAGTGTAAGAGCCTTTATGAGTGAGTGTACGGTTCTGGAGTACTTTAAATCACCCATCAGTGCTATCGTGGCACCTTCAAGACTGGACTCCTTTTTGATCGTGTAGAGGTCAAGCAGTGTCTGGGTTGGGTGCTGCCCGGCTCCATCTCCGGCATTGATGACCGGAACGCTGCTCAGCTCTGCAGCGAATCTGGCGGAGCCTTCAAGAGGGTGTCTTATGACTATGGCGTCAGCGTATTCCGAAACAACCCTTATGGTATCTGCCAGCGTTTCCCCTTTGACGACGCTGCTGGCCTCCTGGGCGGTCATGTTGATCACGTCGCCTCCCAGCCTCTTCATGGCCGATTCGAAGGACATTCTCGTTCTGGTCGATGGTTCAAAGAAGAGATTTGCGAGAATTTTGCCTTCGAGAAGATTTACCTTAGCCCCTTTTGCGTAGGGTTCAAGCTCCTCAGCCTTCTGGAGGATGTGGAGTATGTCATCTTTGGTTAAATCTTCAATAGAAATAAGGTGCCTAAATCTGGACATCGTTTTGATTGTGGGGGTGTGGAATATAAGCTTTTTAGTGGGAACCTCAAAATCCGACCTCCAGTCAATAATCACATCGCAAAACCAACCCGGGAAAAAATTCAGAAACTCCAGAAAACATGAAATACCACAACCCTTAAAAACTGAAGCGGGCGAGAAAGGGCAGAGAAAGCGAGGCTTGCTAAGCCTGGGGCCGTAGGGTAGCCTGGTTATCCTCCCGGCTTGGGGTGCCGGAGACCCGAGTTCAAATCTCGGCGGCCCCACTCAACAGACTGAGTTAAAGGGTGCTT
>CAZHKD010000119.1:0-5231 GCA_964533255.1 uncultured archaeon
TTAACAAGAGGCGCTACGGCAAGGAGGTTACGGTTATCGAGGGCATAGACAGCGGCGAGATAAATCTGGAAGAGCTGGCGAAGTTCCTGAAGTCCAAGCTTGCGTGCGGTGGAACGATTAAAAACGGTGCCATCGAGCTGCAGGGCAATCACGTGTCGAGGGTCAAGGAGCTTCTGATACAGAAGGGGTTCAATCCTGAAAGGATTAAGGTTTGAAGGTCAAAAGGTTTGATAGGTAAAAAAAGATTTGGGAATGTCAGGGTCTGAAGAAAGTTAATACCTCAACCACTCTCTCCTTTATAATTGCCGCCACGTCTATTCCCGTCACCTTCCATGCGTAGTAGCCTCCAATTACCGTTCCGGCCATGCTCCCGATATTGGTGAGTGCGGCGACAAGAAGGATTTTGAAGAGTCTGTTTCTGAGAAGTTCTCTGACGCTCTGAGCCTTTGAAAGCTCCTCTATATCCCTCGCTCCCGGCTTTCTTACCCATGCCTCCACCAGCCCGCTGACCCATCCGGCGGCGATTGCGGGGTTGAGGGACGTCATCCATGCGGAGAGGAAGGCGGCCAGAATCGAGAAGGGGTGGGCACCAGCTACGGCGGCGCCAGCAGCAGACAGAATGCCGTTGGCCAGAAACCATATTGCGAATGCCCTCAGAATTACTTCGGTATTCATGGTTGAGATTACCGCTGCGAATATGAGCAGAACGACTGCCAGAATTGCATAGCTTACGAGCCTGAAAACGCTGAACCTTTTTGTCTCAACTTTTTCGAGTTCGCTGACTGGAGGTATCTTGGCGGGCTCTCTCAGGAAGCCCTCTATCCCTTCCTTATGCCCCGCTCCAACCACAGCCACGATGCTGTCGTACTTCGTCAGAGCTTTCAGCAGGTTTCCAGCCATGTAGGCGTCCCTCTCGTCAATCAGCACCTCCGCGGCTTTTGGCGAGATGCTCCTGAACTCCTTCATCATGGCCTTCAGTATGTCGTCCTCCAGCATCTCATCGACTTCCACATCCTCCCCGCCGAAAACGCCCTTAATCAGCTCGTAAATGAACCTGAGCTTCTCTATGAAGCTTAAAGAGCTCCAGAAACGCCTCATGGTTATGGCGATGTCCCTGTCTATAAGCAGAATGTCAGCTCCTATCTCTCTGGCCTTCTCTATGGCTGCAAGCATCTCCGCTCCTGGCTTTATTCCGTACTCCTCACCCATCTTCCTCTGGAAGTATGAGAGGAGAATCTGGAAGAGCAGTAGGTAGCCCTGGCCGCTCCTTATGGCGGATATGATGTCTATGTCTTCTCTTACCCCTTCTGTCAGCGCTTTGTACCTCCTCAAATCCAGCTCCACCGCAACAGCCTGTGGCCTCTCCCTTTCAATGGCCTCCTGTACTTCCTGAACGCTCTTTGCAGAGACGTGTGCAGTACCGATAATTACGAGGCGTTTACTCACCGCCGAGCACCTCTAGAATCTCAAGAACTCTTATGAGGTCGGTCCTCGAAACTATCCCCACAAGCTCCCCGCCGTCAACGACGGGGATCCTGCCTATGTTGTGCTGGTTCATCAGCCTGAAGGCCTTGTAGGCATCGTCATCAGGCGAAATTGAGACGATCTCCCTGCTCATCACATCCGCCACCTTCTCACCTCCTTTGACGACGTCGTGGAGGGTCACAATTCCCACAACCTCGCCGTCATCCACCACGGGGTAGCCCAGGTGCCTGAACCTGAACATGAGCTCCTTAACTTCTTCCAGGCCAGTATCGGGAGTTACAAATATCGGGTTTGGAGTCATTATCTCGGATATCTTTATCTTCCTGAGGATGCTCTCCACCACGGCAAGCTTCTCCTCCTCGTTGGCCCCAATGTAGATGAAGAGGGCAATCAGAATCAGCCAGGGGTTGTAGAGCAGGCCCACAATTCCGAAGAGGATTGCCATGAATTTGCCAGTCTCTGCGGCAACCCGTGTTGCCCTGACAAAGCCCATGCTTTTTGACATGAAAGCTCTCAAAATCCTGCCGCCATCCAGCGGGAATGCCGGGATAAGGTTGAAGACTGCCAGGAATATGTTGATTCTTCCAAACACGTAAAAAAACTCGTAGAGCGGAGTTGGGAGAGCCTGTGAGATTAAAATGGTGCCGAAGCCGAGTATCAGGCTCGTCAGCGGCCCGGCAAATGCGATTTTCATCTCCTTCTCCGGCTCCTTGGGTATGTCCTCAATAAGTGAAATGCCTCCAAAAATGAAGAGCACTATTCCCTTGACATTTATTCCCGACTTCAGGCTGAGAATGGAGTGGGCGAGCTCGTGAAGGAGGACGGCTATGAAAAGAGAGATGGATGAGATTATCGACAGCAGGGCGGCGAATTCAATTCCGCTGAATCCGTAGGGGAAAGGTGAGATGTAGAAGATGTATGAGAGGAGAACAAGTATGAGAATCAGGCTTACGTGGACTTTGATCTCTATTCCGTAAATACTGCCTACTCTTAGAGACGATGTCATGTACAATGCGGGTAAATTGAGCACTATATATATTTCCCGGTGTGGTTTTCCACAGGCTGCGGCAGCCACCCATTTTAACCTCCGTGTACTGCACACGCCAGAATCGTCCGGAACATCCAGTAACACACCATCCACAGGAATGTAAAAAAGTTAATATATTGGACGTTTAAAGTAAATTTGGTGGCTGAGATGATCAGTGAAATCTCAACGCTTTTCGGTATGCGAGTGTATACTGATGAAGGAAGGTACGTTGGAAAGATCCAGGATGTGGTGATAGACGAGGAAAAGAAGATGATTAGAGGGATCGCAGTTGTGGAGTACAACAGAGCCCTTATAGAGTCCCGGGCACAGGGTGTTATACTTCCTTACGCAATTGTTAGAGCCATTGGAGACATAGTTCTGGTTAAGGACGTCTTCAAGAGGAGGAGGAAGAAGCAGGAAGCGGAAGAAGCCGATGAAGCCGAGGAATCTTGAACTGTACTCTTTCCTCTTAGCCCCCCTGCCATTCATGGTAAGGGTTGACGGGAGAAATTTCTCCAGAACTCTTTCCGATTTTGAGAGGCCATACGATGAGCGGTTTGCCAGAGCCATGGCAGAATCGGCTGTGGCTGTTGTGAGGGAATTTAATGCGACGCTCTGCTACATTTTCAGTGATGAGGCAAACTTCTACTTCCAGCACGAGATTTTCTCCCAGAGGGTGGAGAAAATCAATTCCGTAATCGCCTCCCTGTTCTCCTCGAACCTCTCCCTCAGACTGGGCAGGCCCGTGAGCTTCGATTCCAGAATAATCCACGTCCCGGAGAATTCTGTAATTGATTACCTTTCAGGCAGGCAGAGGGAGTGCTGGAGAAACCACCTGAACGCCTACGCCTTCTACAGGATGCTTGAGGAGGTGGGAGATAGGAGGGAGGCTCAGAGAAGACTTAAAGGGGTGAAGTCTGCAGCCCTCCACGATTTCCTTTTTGAGAGAGGCATAAATCCTGCCAGAACTCCTGCATGGCAGCGGAGGGGAATACTGATTCACTGGGTTCTGGAGAGGAGAAGGAAAATTCATGAAGGTAGGGAAGTCACATTCACAAGAAGGGTGCTGAAGCAGAACTGGGAACCGCCACTTTTCTGGACGGAAGAAGGAAAAAATTATCTTACTGCGGTTATAGGAGAGCAGGAGGGGTTGGGTTGCGATTGTCAGATTGTGGCAACTCAAAATGAGGTGGAGAAATGGTAGTGGGCATAGATGTAGGCGGTACGAACACCGATGCTGCCATAGTAAGGGATGGCATAGCCACCATAAAGCTGCCGAATGAGCAGGGGGTCGAGGGAGTTCTTTCAGCTCTGAATAAGGAGGCAGACCTTAGGAAGGAGAAGGTAGTAGTTTCAACATCACTCCCGCTGAATCTGATTCTCAGCAGATTTGATGAGATTCCCACCCTCACGCTTCTCGTTCCCGGCCCGGGTCTGGATTACAGCAGTTACGGCGTGGTTCTCAAGGGCGCCGTCAACCACAGAGGGGATGTGGTGGAGGAAGTGGACAATGAGGAAATAAGCAGGGTCCTCTCAGGGCTGCAGGCGGAGAACGTGGCAATCGCAGTAAAATTTTCCGTCAGGAATCCGAAGCTGGAACACGATATTTTCAAGCTGGTGGAGCCTTATTACGGGGAAATGCGGGTTGCTCTCAGCCACCATGTGGGCGGTATGAACTACCCCCTGAGGATAAACACCACAGTCCTCAATGCCAAGATAATGGAGACCGTGCACAGGCTAACCGGGAGCATTCGGGAAATGGCAGGCGAATTCTTTTACTACAAGGGAGACGGTGGCATCATCCCCTTCCAGATAGCCCTCCGCAACCCCTCTGAGCTTTACAACTCCAGCAGCGCCGCTGTTGCCATAGGTGCTTACTACCTCAGCCGGGAAAAAGATGCATTGGTGGTGGATTTCGGCGGTACAACTACGGATTTCGTGATGCTGAAGGACGGAAAGCCCGAAATAGAAGAGAATGCAGTAATTGCAGGCAACAAAACTCTTGTGAGGTGCGTGAGGTCTGCAAACATTCCATACGGCGGAGACTCTCCGGTAATTGGCGGCAGGCTGATAAAGGGGAGAAAAGACAATTCCCTGGCTTTCGGCGGCAGATATTTCACAATTACAGATGCTCTTAACTGCGTGGGGTTTGAGATAGGGGACTACAGAGCCTCAAGAAATAACCCTGAGGAGTTTGAGATACCACTTCAAACCTATCTCGAGATGGTTGCGGAGATAATAAGGAACAGTGGAGCTGGCAAGGTCATCGGAACCGGCTACCTGGCCAGATACATGGCAGATATGCTGCGAGACACGTTTGGAATTCACATGAAAGTTCCTCCCTATGCCGAATCCGCCAACGCAATAGGTGTTGCGGTTTCCAGAATCAGCCTCACACTTTACGCAAGGTATGATTTTGAGAACAGGAGAGTTGTGTACAACGGTGAAATCGAAGGGGTTGAAAGCCTCTCAAGAAATGCGGACGATGAGGAAATTCTTGCAATGGCTGAGGAGAAGCTGAGAACCATGGCCCTGCAGTACGGGGCGGATGAAGAGGACGTTAGAGAGATCAGAGTCATCTACTTCAACTCCTTCGACGTTGTCAGAGGGGGCATAATGAGGGGGAAGATTGCAGACGTTATCCTTCAGATTGAGCCCGGAGTCAGGAGCGATATAGAGGTGGTTGTTTGACGACCGGCATAGTCTATCACCAACGCTA
>CAZHKD010000120.1:0-5225 GCA_964533255.1 uncultured archaeon
TAAAAAATTAGATCAAACCTGCCCTCTGCAGGAGAAGGAGATCCTCGGTCTCTATCTTCTCTCCTCTCTTGAACATCTCGTAAATCTCTCTGGCCCTTCTCATCAGCTCTTCTCTCTCCCTCTCCTCCTTGCTCTTGGCGAGCTTTGACTTCAGAGCCTTGATGACCTTGTCGAGGTCTTTCAAATCCTTCCTGATCTTTATAATCTCTGCGTGGGCCCTGTCAGCCTCTTTCTTGCTCTCAACGAACTTCTCGTGCATCTCGTCGGCAAGCTTTCTCATCTCGTCTATCTTTGCGAAGGTCTTGGACATCTCCGCATGGTACTCATCTGCTTCCTCAACGAGAGCCATCATCTGCTGGTGGAGCTCCCTCGCCCTGTCTTTCAGCTCCCGTATCTCGGTAATCAGCCTTCTGAACTCCTCGTGCTTCTCAAGCTGCTCCTTCCTCTCTTCAAGCTCTCTCCTGAGCTTGGCTATCCTCTCTACAAGAGCCCTCTCCTTATCTATCGTCAGAACCGCAGTCTGCTGCTTGAATTCCAGCCTTCGAATTTCCTTCTCTATCTCGCCCAGCGGCCTTCCACCCCTGTCGAGGTTCCTTCTCAGCGTATCCAGCTCCCTGTACAGAACGTCTATCTTCTTGTGCACTTCATTTCTCTTCTGCTTTATTTCTCTGGCCTTTGCATTGAGCTCATCTCTCTTCGCCTTCAGCTCTTTAGCTCTGGCGAGAAGCTCCCTCACCGCCCTGTTCAGCTCGTCCCTCTTGTCAGCAAATTCTCTGGCTGCTCTGTTGAGCTGGTCTCTTTTTTCGATGTGTTCCTGAAGTTCCCTTTCAAGCTGCTCCTTCCTTTCAACCAACTTTTCCAGCATCATGTTCTCACAACAGCCCCTGTTTTGGTGTGAATAGTGGAGTTACTATCGCCCCCGCTTCGGGGGGTGATTTAAATTTTTCTGCTTGAATACGGGCAGCAAACTTTAAAGTTTTCTCCTCATTAATTCCCCACTAATTTTCCATATAATTTTCCCATATCGGGTATGTCGAACGTGTGGGTTAACGAAGCTCCGGGAAGACATAGGCGGCGCTCTCTTCGAAGGCATACTTTATTGTTGAAAACTCTTTCTTCAGCTCTGCAACCTCATTTCTCAGCTTTTCAGCGCTTTCCTTTTCATTCACAGCCTTCCACATGATCTCAGCTATTATCTCCATCTCGTTCTCCTTCATACCGAGTCTTGTGACTTCCTGAACGCCAATTCTTATGCCTGAGGGGTCGGAGGTGTTTTTGAGGTCGTCCCAGGGAAGAAGGTTCTTGTTGAGTATGATGTTTATTTCCTCCAGCTTCCTAGCAACTTTCTCTCCACCACCAAACTCCTTAACATCCACAGCCACCTGGTGGGATTCAGTGAAGCCTAAATGCTCTCCCACAACATTGAATCCAAGCTCATGCATCTTCTCAGCCAGCCTTTTTGCATTTCTGATCACCTGATTTGCGTATTCCCTGCCAAACTCCTTCATCTCCATTGCCGCTACAACGTACCCGGCAAGAGTGTTCAGATGGTGATTGCTGATAACTCCAGGAAATACCGCCCTGTCAACGGTCTGGCTGAGCTCTTCTTTGCATGCGATGATGGCCCTCTGTGGCCCGAAAAACGTCTTGTGGGTTGAGCCGGTCATGACATCCGCTCCTTCCTTAAGCGGCTGCTGGAATTTACCGCCAGCAACCAAGCCGAGAACGTGGCTGGCGTCATACATCAGTCTTGCACCAATCTGAGCAGCAAATTCGCTGAGCTCTTTAACGGGCTGGGGGAACAGTATCAGGCTTGAACCCAGAACGAAGAGCTTCGGCTTCTCCTTTTCTGCGACTTTGATTGTCTTGTCCACATCGACATTCATGTTCTCGAAATCGAACGGGTAGTATGTTACCCTCAGACCCCTCATCCCTGCGGCGGAGAAGCGGTCGTGGCTTATGTGCCCACCACAAGGCACAGAGAGAGCCATTATTTTGTCACCGGGCTTTGTGAGTGCGAAAAATGCGGCCATGTTGGCTACTACACCGCTTATGGGCTGGACATTAACGTGCTCAGCCTGAAACAACTCCTTTGTTAAGTGTATCGCGAGGTCCTCCACCTCATCAATGAAGCTGCAACCCTGATAGAATCTTTCTCCCACCTTTCCTTCAGCATACCTGTGACCCAAGTCAGAAACGTAGCAACGCCGCACGGACAGGCTCGTCAGGTTCTCACTGGCTATGAGAGGAATGGAGGCCTCATAAAACCTGTGATGCCTCTTGATGATGTCATAGACCTGTTGGAAGGACATAGTAATGGGCTAAATTTATGCTTATTTAATTTTTTGGGTAGCTCTGTAGTTACGGGTAGCCAATTCCCGTGGTATGTCTTCTTCCCCTGAATGTAGCCCTGAATGTAACCTTGGACGAAAATACACGGCGACCACCGTCTGCTGAGGGTTGGCGGTTCCTTGGAGATTGCGGTCCATGGCCTTAATCCAAAACATTTTTATGAGATGCTTCTCAATCATGAGAAGATGCTTGAGGTGCTGAAGAGGCTTGCACAGCTTGGCGCAATAAAGAAGGTTATCAAGCTCAGCTCCAAGGATCTGGCAGTTGAGATCGGACAGAGCCTCCAGACGGCTGCAAGAAAGCTGAAGGAACTTGAAGATGCTGGATTAATAGAAAGGATGCTGGACAGAGACGGTCAGTATGTCGTGATAACCGGGAAGGGCAGGGACACCCTTTACAGGGAGTACCTCGACTACAAGCGAATATTTGAGGGTGAGGAGAGAATTGTGATATCCGGGAAAGTCATGAGCGGAATGGGGGAAGGAAGCTACTATGTATCTCTGGATGGTTACAGAAAGCAGTTTGTGGAGAAGCTTGGTTTCAACCCTTACCCGGGAACTCTCAACCTGAAAATTCCAAAAGAGCAGATGTATTTTAGAAAAATGTTGGATGAGGAGGAGGGTATAATTATATCTGGCTTTGTTTCTGATAACAGAACTTTTGGAGACGTTAAGGCCTTCAGGTGCAGGATAGACGGCATTGAGGGTGCTGTTGTTTTGCCAGTCAGGAGTCATTATCAGGCTGATGTGCTGGAAGTCGTAGCTCCTGTGAAGCTACGAGATGCGCTAAATCTGAAAGATGGTGATGTCGTGGAAGTGGAGGTGATGCTGTGACAGATACTATAATTGAAACTGTGATGGAAGATGCCCTTGAGGCTTTCAGGAAAGGTGAGGCTGTTCTCATATACGATTTTGACGACAGAGAGGGGGAGACCGATATAGCCATTCCTGCCTTCAGTGTTGAGCCTGAAGACGTGGCAATGATGCGAATGGATGGTGGCGGGCTTATATGCGTGGCTCTGCATCCTGTGGCAGCTGACAAGCTTGGCCTCCCCTTCATGCATGATGTTTTACGGGAAGCGTCTCAAAAATTCCCTCTGCTGGCAGAACTCTCCAGATTTGACATACGCTACGACTCCCGCTCATCGTTCTCACTCTGGGTCAACCATCGAAGCACCTTTACCGGTGTAACTGATGTTGACAGAGCCCTGACTATAAGAAAGCTTGGCGAAGCTGTTGACGCAGTTCTGAACGGCGGAGACTTCGATTTTGCGTCTGAATTCAGAAGTCCGGGGCACGTTGCAGTTCTTAAGGCATCGAATAACCTCACGTATTCCAGGGTCGGACAGACGGAGCTGAGCGTTGCCATAGCAGAGATGGCCGGAATCGCCCCTGCCGTTGCAATTTGCGAGATGCTTGATGCCGAAACCGGCAAAGCGCTGCCAAAGGATAAGGCAATCAGATACGCTGAGGAGAACGGTTTGCCCTTTGTGGAAGGAAAAGACGTGGTTGGGGCCTACAGGGAGTTCAGGGAGTGCTGTGCCAATATTTTTGTGTAATTTTTCTACCGGGCCAGTCCCACATCCAGAATATCAAAGCATATTTAAACCATCTTACAGCCCTGCCTTTATGATTGTGGCTCACACCCCAGATGCTGATGACGCCTTCATGTTCTACGCCTTGGTGTCCGGAAAAATAAAGATGGATATTGAAGTTGAACACGTCATAGAAGACATTGAAACCCTGAACAAAATGGCTTTTGATGCACAGCTTGACGTCACAGCCCTATCGCTCCACGCCTACGCATATCTTCATGAGAGATACCGAATCCTTTCTGCCGGTGCCTCGGTAGGGGATGGCTATGGCCCCATAATTGTTGCCAGGAGTGATGGGGGTTTGGAGGTATCTGAAGAGCTTGAAGGACTTAAAGGGTGTAAAATAGCGATTCCCGGCAAATACACCACGGCAAATCTGCTGCTTAAGCTGGCTGTGAGTGATTACCACCCTGTTGAGATGAGATTCGACGCGATAATCGATGCGGTGAAAAGAGGCGAAGTTGATGCGGGACTGCTGATTCACGAGGGACAGCTAACCTACGCTGAACACGGCCTTGTAAAGGTTCTGGATCTCTGGGAATGGTGGTACGAGCAGACTTCTCTGCCCCTCCCCCTTGGTGTCAATGTCATCCGCAGAGACCTGCCTGAAGGGGTTCAGAGAGCTTTTCTGATGGCTCTGAAAGAGAGTATTGCATACGCTATCGAGAATCCGGATGAGGCTGTGGATTATGCCATGAAATTTGCAAGAGGGATGGACAGAGAGATGACCAAAAAGTTTGCCACCATGTATGTGAACGAGTACACTTACGAGATGCCTGAAAGCGTCGTGGCAGCAATAGAGCAGATGTTTGATATGGCCGTTGAAAGAGGGGTTTTGAAGAAGCCGAAGCTTGATATTCTTTTTGTTTGATCTTTTTCTGACCTGATCTATCTTCCTGTTGGTGAGGTTTATTTTCTGGCTGAGGGTTCTCTTCTTGCTATACATCGCCCATGCACCTCCTCAAAAAGTTACTTCTTAACGATCTGCTTAACGATTGCAATCACTCCAGCTCCCACAATCATTGGCAGGGCAACGTTGAAGAACACCTTCTCAGCTTCCTTAATTCCAGCCCCAACATTCACCATCTTTCATCCCCCTCCTCACTCCTTTTCGGAACTCCACAGGCTACTTACAGCCCTCAGCCCGGCAAGGCTGGCTGAGAGCCAGAACGGCGCAAATCCTATCACGGCAATCACTACCGCTTCACTCATTGCAAATCCCCAAAATAGAAAGTATGCTCAAAATATATAAAATAATAGGAACAAAATTGTTACAAAA
>CAZHKD010000121.1:0-5125 GCA_964533255.1 uncultured archaeon
GGAAGCGATTGCTGCCACCACCGGGATCTGAAACACCAGGCCGAAGGAGATGAAGATTCTGACGGCGTTTCCCAGGGTTTTCTTGACGGAGAGCATGGGCTCCGCTCCAAGGTATTCCTGGACTGCGAAGCTGTAGAGCTTCGGAATGACGATGAAGTACGCTAAGGCAGTTCCCAGAAGGAAGAGGAGGTAGGAGAATGGGATGAAGGTTTTGACGAACTTTCTCTCGTGCTCGTAGAGGCCGGGCTTTGCGAAGAGGTAGAGCTCGTAAACAATGTGGGGGTAGGCGATGAAGAATGCGGAGGCTATGGAGAAGTAGATTCTCGTCGCAATCCACTCCGTTGGCGTGAACGTAACGATGTCCATGGGCCTCCTGAAAAGCCCCTCCCAGAAAAGGGCGATGAGTTCCGAGGACCTGAAGAAGATTGCTGCTGAGAGCAGAGACAGGACGGTCATGGCTCTGATGAGCCTGTACCTGAGCTCTGCAATGTGCTCGCGAAGATCCATCTCTCTGTCTTCCGGGGGCTCTCTCGCTCCGGTTTCTTGGACTCCCACAAAGTAGGGGCAACATCATGCATTTTTAGGTTTTTGTATTTTGGTTGGGGGGTGCCGTTAAGCCTGCTAAAATTTACCCAGAATTTCGCCTAAGTGCTGTAAAGTACCTCTGCACGTGCTTTATCCAAAATCAGATCTCCAGCTTCGCACATACTTAAAACCTCCTTTAAAAAGAAGTAAGCAGCTAAAGAGAGATCCTTACAGGATAAACCCTCAGATGGGTGATTTTATTATCCGCTTTCCGACCTCTTCGTGGCATTCAGGAACATTCAAGGACATTGATGAATTTCTCAATCCAGTAATGAACGGCCAATTTTTCAACGTTAAGGAGTAAAGCAATTCTTCTGAAGCTTGAAGAAAGGAGTGCGTGGCTATTGCTCCAAGCTTGATTTCCAGGGATACTTTATCCCTTTTGAATACGTTGTCCCATGGTTATTCGGACACATCCGTTTCTCAACGATAAAAAACTTCTTAATCCCCGAATCCAAGAAGGCTCCATGGAAAAAATCAACGTCCTCGTTGAGGCTCTGCCCTACATCAGGGAGTTTCACGGCACCACCATGGTCATCAAGCTTGGTGGACACGCCATGGTGAATGAGGAAATTCTCGAGAAGACCATCAGGGACATAGTCCTTCTCTACTTCGTGGGCATAAAGCCGGTGGTCATCCACGGCGGTGGGCCTGAAATATCCGAGAAGATGCAGAAGTTCGGGATATCGCCGAAATTCGTTGACGGGCTGCGTGTTACCGATGAGCAGACAATGGAAATAGTCTCGATGGTTCTGGATGGCAAGATAAATTCCAAGATCGTTGCGACTTTCATAAAGAATGGCGGAAGAGCCGTCGGGCTCAGCGGGAAGGACGGTCTGCTGATAGTTGCAAGGAAAAAGAAGGTCAAAAAGAGGCTGGGTGAGACCGAAGTGGAGCTTGACCTGGGGTATGTTGGTGAAACTGAGTACGTCAACCCCGAGCTTATAAGAATCCTGGTGGACAGCGGGTTCATTCCCGTAATATCACCTGTCGCCACAGACCTGGAAGGCAAAATCTACAACATGAATGCCGACAGCGTTGCAGGGGACGTTGCAGCAGCTCTGAAGGCGAAGAAGCTGATAATGCTGACAGACGTGCCGGGATTGCTGAGAGACGTCAGCGATGCCAGCAGCCTCATCACAAGGCTCAGCCTTGAGGAGCTGGAGGAGATGCTGAATGCTGGCAGACTTCAGGGCGGGATGATTCCGAAGGCTGAGGCGATCGTCAAGGCAATTAAAGGCGGTGTGGAGAGGGCCCACATCATAGACGGCAGCAGGGAGCACGCGATACTACTTGAGCTCTTCACCAAGGACGGGATAGGCACGATGATAGAGAAATGACTTGGTAATTGTCAGCGTGGTGGCAGAATGAAGCTCGACAGGCTCGGAATTCAGCCCGACATAACCCACGACCTGGCTAAGGCCTTTGAATTCGCCGCTCAGCACGGCTTCTACCACATCGAACTCCTCCTCGACCACCCCTACTACTCCCTTGACGTGCTGAATCCAGAGGAGGTGCTGGAGCTCAAGGAGGTCAGCGACGTGGAAGTGATCCTCCACGCCTCTGCTGTCAACACAAACTTCATCGCCACAAGCAGCGTGATGAGGGAGGCGAGCTACCATGAGCTCCTGAGAACCATTACCTTTGCCGAAAAAGTGGAATCAGAACTCATCACCTTCCACATAGGCTGGAATCCCGGATTCATAACTTCCAGGGGGTTTTACTTCGACCAGAAGCTTTACGATGAGCACAACTACAGAGTGCTGAGGGATGAGATGGTTCCCTTCCTGAAGGAGCATGACGGCATTCTCGCCATCGAGAACACCATAGAGATCAGCGGAGGGTTAAGGCGGGCGATGGAGGAGATTCTGGACGAGACCGACGTTAAGCTAACGTTCGACATCGGCCACCACTGCATAAAGGGCGGCCACGATCTCTTTGTTGATAACTTCCACAGGGTTGCTAACGTGCACCTCCACGACAACGATGGAAGCGTTGATGGACATCTCGCGCTGGGTGAGGGGAGCGTTGACCTGAGCATAATCCCCGAATCCTTCGATGGATTTTTAACCCTGGAGCTTCGAGATGAGGATGCCATACTGAAATCAAAGGAGTACGTTGAGAAGTGGAGAGGTTGAGAAAGGAGGCGTTGAGTTTGGTACAGTTCATAAGGGGTGGAAGAATTGATAGCGAGAGAGCTTGAGTTTGAAGGACACCTGATAGACTCCATGATATTCCCGAAGGTTCTTGACACCATTCTGGATCTTGAAGGGGAGTTTGAGATTCTGGAGTTCAGGATAGGGAAGAAGAAGGAGGATTACAGCTACGCCAGAATCATAGTTTTCGGCAGGGATGAGGCGCATCTTGAAAGCATACTGAAGGAGCTCCACAAGCTCGGTGCGAGGGTTCCCGATGCAGAAGATGTCCAGCTCGCTCCGGCTCCCGGAGATAAAATCCTGCCCGAAGGCTTCTACGTCACAACCAACCATCCAACCTACATCCACCACGACGGAAGGTGGATTGAGGTTGAGGACATCGGAATGGACAAGGTGATAGCTGTAAGGGACGGCAGGGCTTTGTGCCTGGCCATCGATGAGATAAGGAAGGGAGACCTGGTTGTGATAGGCGAGAAGGGCGTCAGGGTGATTCCGCCAGAGAGGCCCAGGAAAGCCACGCACTTCCAGTTCATGGGCGGGCAGGTCTCTTCTGAGAGGCCGACTGAAGAGCTCATTGAGATAATTGCAGAGGAAATAGCTTCGCTGAAGAAAAATGGCGGAAAAATTGCCGTTGTTGCCGGCCCTGCCGTGAATCATACAGGCGCAAGGGATGCGCTGGCAGGCATGATAAGGGACGGCTACGTGGATCTGCTTCTCGCCGGCAACGCTGTTGCGGTTCACGACATCGAGCTCTCGATTTTTGGCACGTCCCTCGGCATGGACATCGAAACCGGCAGGCCCGTTCCCGGAGGGAATCGCCACCACCTCTACACCATCAGCAGGGTTATTGCGGCGGGAGGCATAAAGGAGGCGGTGGAGAAGGGCGTGATCAAGGACGGGATAATGTACGAGTGCATAAAGAATGGCGTCCCCTTCATTCTTGCCGGCTCGATAAGGGACGATGGCCCGCTGCCTGAGGTGATTACGGACGTCATGGAAGCCAAGAAGGCGATGAAGGAGGCCCTCAGGGGTATAAACATGGTGATTATGCTGGCCACCATGCTCCACAGCATTGCAGTGGGAAACCTGCTGCCATCAACCGTAAAGACCGTCTGCGTGGACATAAATCCGGCAACCGTCACCAAGCTAATGGACAGAGGGACGGCTCAGGCAATAGGCGTCGTCACAGACGTGGGGCTGTTCGTTCCAAAGCTTTATCAGATGCTGAAGGAGATAGAGAGGAGGTGAGTTGCATGATGGAAATTATAAGGAAGAGGAGAACCATAAGGAATTATCAGGACAGGGACGTCCCGGACTCGCTCATCGAAGAGCTCATCAGAGCAGCCTTCTTCTCACCATCATCCAAGAACCTCAGGCCCTGGCACTTCATAATAGTGAGAGACGCTGAGATGAGGCGAAAGCTTGCAGAGGCGACGCCCTGGAGCAGACCGGCAGAGAGGGCGCCGGTGGTGATAGCTGTTCTTGCCGAGGAGCTGTCGGAGAAGTGGATAGAGGACTGTGCAATTGCTGCTGAACACATCCAGCTTGCAGCAACAGAGCTTGGCCTGGGAGCGTGCTGGCTGCAGATAAGGGGGAACATGCACGGCGATGAGCCGGCTGAGGACTACGTGAGGAGGCTGCTGAACGTTCCCGACAGCTTCAGAGTAGAATGTCTGGTCTCTGTAGGATACCCTGCTGAAGAGAAGGAGCCGCACTCCGAGAGCAAGGTGAGGTGGGACAGGGTTTATGCAGAGAAGTTTGGGGTCAGGTGGAAGGACTGAAATTAAGGTTTGGAATTGAGACGAAACGTCATTTAACTTTTCTTTTTCCGGGTTTTCATCTTGGTTGCTTTTAATGCCGTTTTGCTGTGTTTCGCTCTATTTTCAATATTTTCTATTTTTCGAGATTTTCAACGTAAAGGTACTATCGGATACCGATAGTGATATATAACGTTTACGTCAAAGCCCCACTGATGTCGGATACGCTAAAAGGCATGCTAAAACTGCTCATCCTCAAGGAGCTTGAGACTGGAGAGGCAACGGGCTACGAGCTTATTGATAGAATAGGAAAAATCACCTCGAAAAAGCCTTCTCCCGGCTCTGTCTATCCTCTCCTCGGAGAGCTTCACGAAAAGGGCTTTCTCGATGTCGCAGTCAAAGGAAACAGGAAGATCTACACCCTCTCCACGAAAGGGAAGAGGGCTCTTGAGGAGCTGAAGGAGCGGGAAAGAAGGCTGATACTGGATAAAATGAGGTTTCTGATGGAGGCAGGCATTCTCTCGGGTGAGAGCATTGATGAAGCCGTCAACTTCGTCATGAAAAGAAGGGAAAGGCGCTGGGAGCTCTTCAGAATTAAAAACTGGTTCAGGCTCCAGGAGGCAATCC
>CAZHKD010000122.1:0-5123 GCA_964533255.1 uncultured archaeon
TCAGGTTAACCGAAAAATTTTTAAATTTTAGGACACCCTAAAACGATTGAGGTGGTGAGATGAGAGGTGCCATCAGCAATACGACAGCTATACTTATCCTGCTGGCATTGGTAATGCCTGCAGCAGGTGCGAGCGTGAAGGAGTACGTAAGCTTCACAGCCCAGATGGAGGAGATGAAAGCTCACCTAGAGGCTTCTCTTGAGGCACTGAAGGAAGGGAAAAAAGAGCTGGCAGTTGAGCATGCAAAGCATCCGGTTGAGGAGTACTGGGCTCTTGTGGGGAGTGCGATAAAAGAAAAGGATCCGGAGCTTTACGAGGAGCTTGAGCGCACGTTCGAAGGTCTTGTAGCTGCAGCAGAAAGCGGAGATTTGGAAAGCTATTCTGCTGAGGTGGAGAAAACAGTTGAGCTGCTTGACAGAGCCAAGAAGGCGGTGGTGCCGGATAAGATAGGTGAGGGATTCATATTCAACGCAAGAGTCCTGATAATGATTCTTGAAGCGGCTGAGAACGAGTATGAGGAGGGCGTTTCAGAGACTGGGCAGTTGGTGGAGGAGGCAGAGTACGTGGATGCTCTGTTCTTCCTCAAAAAAGCTGAAGAGCTTTACGCTGAAATGAGTCAGTATGTGGGTGAGGAAGAAGATACCGAAATCAAGGAGTTCTTTGAGAATGCTGAAAAGGCTATGGAAGAGAAGAAACCGCCTGAAGATGTTGAGTCTGCAATTGGTGGAATAATCCACGAGCTCAAAGAGGTTACCGACCTCCCAGAAGAGAAGGGGGCCATTTCGGGAGCGATAGGCTACATAGAAAACGTTGAACAGCTCCTCAACGCAATAGTGAAGGAGTATGAGGAAGGAGAGTATGCAGAGGCCGAAGAGTTCGCGATAAAAGCATACTTGGAGAACTTTGAGTTCGTTGAGGGCGAGCTTGGAAAGAAGAACCCGGAGCTGAACGAAGAGCTTGAAGAGCTTCTGAGGGTGAAGCTGAGAGAAGCCATCCAGAACAGAGTTGCGGTTGAGGATCTGAAAACAATCGTTTCGAATATTCTTGAAAAGTTAGAAAAGGCAGAGGAGCTCTTGAAAGAGAGTGGTGGTGGGAGCGAAGAGACTCTAACAACTCCGACGCCAGCCGTAACACCGGTGGCTGAAGCTGAGCAGGAAACGCCAGTGCTGCTCTATGGACTGATAGCGGTGCTAGCAGCAATCGCGGTTGTTGAGGGAGCGATAATTGCGAAGCTGAGGAGGAAGTGAAAATGAAATACGGCTACATTATTTTTTCTGTTCTCTTCATTTTCATGCTCATTCTACCAGTTAATGCAACCACAGATGAGGAAATGCAGACTGAGCTCGATAAGGTCAGGGAGCTCATGAATCAGGCCATAGTCGAGTACGAAAAGGGAAATGCCGAAAAGGCATACAAGCTTGCGAGGTCAGCTTACCTCGACCATTTTGAGAATGTTGAAGTTCTGACGAGAAGTGTCGCCCCTGATCTAACACTCGAGCTGGAAATCGAGTTTGCACAGTTTAGGGAGATGATAAAGAGGGGGGAGCCAGTAGAGGACGTGAAAAAGAAGGCCGAAGAAATTTACGCCAATCTTGAAAAGCTTGAAGGTTTTTTTGAAGAAAGTTCAGTCCTGGCACCGGTAATAGGAGTTGTTATCTCATTCTCTATAATGTTCAGAGAGGGGCTCGAAGCTGTGCTCATATCTGCGATAATTATTGCCTATCTCGAAAGAACGAGAAACTACCATATGAAAAAGTACGTTTACCTAGGAATCGTGCTTGCCCTGCTCGCCTCGATAGTGACCTGGTTTGCCGCTTCAACAATCATAAGTCTCTCAGGAGCGGACAAGGAGGTTGTAGAGGTTGCGACGTCATTCCTTGCAGTAATCGTTCTCTTCTACGTCAGCTTCTGGCTCTTGAGAAGGACGGATGAAAAGAGGTGGATAGAGTTCATAGAGGCAAGATCGTGGCATGCGATGCAGTCAGGAAATTACGTGGCTTTAACTCTGCTGTCGTTCTTTGCGATCTACAGAGAGGGGTTTGAGACCGTCCTCTTCTATCAGGCCCTCTACTCAATGGTGCCCTCTCTGTCAACCTGGCTCACGCTCGGAATAATAGTCAGCTCAGGGGCTCTTGTTGTAATTGGCATGCTCGTATTCGTTTTTGGAACCAGGCTCCCCACAAAACAGCTCTTTGCTTTAACAATAGCAGTTGCCGCGTCTCTTTCGATATTCTTCATAGGAAATGCTGTCAGAGAGCTTCAAGTTCTTGGATACATACCAATAACCTCGCTTACGCATGTACTGCCAAAGATAAATCCGGTGCTTGCAGACCTTATCGGCTACAGAAGAACCCTCGAAACAATAGCGGCCCAGGCGATTCTGGTAGCCGTTTACGTGGCAGGAGGTATCTACATGTGGCATAAGTCCAGAAGGGGTGAGGGTGTTGATTAGAGTGGGCGTCGATGTTGGAGGGACGTTTACAAAGGCAGTTGCAATAAATAGCGAGCTGAGGCTAGTGGGGAAAGCAGCGGTTCCAACAACATACGACCCGCCAGACGGAGTTTCAGCAGGAATAATCTCATCTCTTCAAAAACTTTTGAACGAGACCGGGATTGAGCCGAATGAAATCGAGCTCGTCGCCTTCAGTACAACGCATGCGGTTAACGCACTCCTTGAAGGAGATGTGGCTCCCGTAGGAATTGTAGCAATGGGCAGGGAGAGCGAAAAATCCAGGATTGTTAAGAGGACGAGGCTCGACGACATGGAGCTGAATCAGGGCAAAATTCTGAGAACGTTCTATGCATTCATACCAACCGATAACGGACTTGAAGAGAATGAAGTTCGGGAAAAAATAATGGAGATGGTCGAACTCGGAGCTAAAGCGATAGTTGCTACAGAGGCATACGGGGTGGATAAAAGGGAAAATGAGAAGAAGGTGAAGGAGGTTGCCGAAAGTCTGGGAGTTCCCTGCGTTACTGGCAGCGACGTGAGCGGTGCGTACGGTCTTGAAATCAGAACAATAACTGCAGTAATCAACGCTGCAATCCTTCCAAAGATGATTGACGTTGCAGAAAAACTGAAAAAGAGCGTTAGAGAGCTTGGAATAAACGCACCTATCATGGTGATGAAGTGCGATGGTGGCCTTTCGTCAATCGACATTCTGAAGACGAAGCCTCTCTTCACGATTCTTTCAGGGCCAGCAGCCAGCGTTGTCGGGACTCTTGCATACACAAAAGCTGTTGATGCGATTATAATAGAAGTCGGTGGCACCACAACGAACATCTCTGTAGTGAGGAACGGGAAGCTCGAGATGAAGTACATAGATGTCCTTGGCTACCCAACAACAATAAGGTCTGTCGATGTGAGGATACTTCCTGTCGGTGGGGGAGACCTTGTAAAAATTAAGGCCAGAAAAATCGTGGATATAGGTCCGAGAAGCGCGAGAAGCGCTGGACTTCCATACTGCTGCTTCGAATCTCCTGAAAAGCTAAAAGGTGGTAAAGCGGTTCTGACATCTCCAAGAGGTGAAGACCTGGAGGAGTACGCTGTTCTAAGAACGGTGGATGGAGATTATGCGATTACACTCACGTGCGTTTCCAACTACCTTGGAGCAGTTCCTGACGGAGATTATGCTGAGGGAGATAAAGAGTCGGCAAAACTCGCCGTATCCGCACTGTCATCGCTTTTAAGCAAGGGCGAGGAGAGAGTGTGTGAAGAAGTGATGAGCAAGGCATCGAGGAAGATAGAAGACGTCATAAAATCTCTCATAAAGGAGTACAAGCTAAATAAGGATAAACTCAAGCTGATTGGCGTTGGCGGGGGTGCAGGCGTGATAATTCCGTATGTAGCTAAGAGAATGGGTCTGAAATTCGAGATTCCAGAAAATGCTGAGGTCATCTCATCTGCCGGAACTGCCATGGCAATGATGAGGGAGGAAGTCGAGAGAAATGTGGATGGGTACGACGAGAAAATTATCGTTGAGCTGATGGAAGAGGCGAGAAACGCGATTATTGAGAAAGGTGCAGTGCCCGACAGCGTCAATGTTGAGGCGGAGTACATACCTGAGAGGGGAGTCGTGAGAGTTGTGGCAATTGGAACCACTGGGAGTTCTCCAAGCAAGGTTCTTGATGAGGGGGAATTGAAGGAGATTGCTGAGGAGATTCTCGGCAATGGAGCTGAAATTCTGGCCTCGACTAGATATTACTACATATTCAGAAAGCTCGTGAAGGAGGGATTCGGTCCGTTAAAAAGGAGGCGCTCGAAGGTTATTGTTGTGGACAGGTTTGGGAGAGTTCACGTTTCGCTCAGGGATGGAGTTGTGATAACAGGCGACAGAGAGGAGGTATTCGAAGGTGTGAGGGACTTCATTACGTCAGGAAACTTCAGGGCTGAAATTGGACAGGAGGTTTACGTCATAACAGACTCGAGGGTCTTTGACCTCTCCATGTTCTCAGATGCGAGGAATATGCTTTCGGCTTTCCAGAAGGCTGTTGAGAAGTCAGTAACATCGAAATTTGTTGTCGTTATAGGGAGGTGAGCGCATGAGCGTCATTTACGGTGAGAAAAAAAAGGACAGGCGCAAACTGCTCAGGTATCTCGCCGTAATTTTGGTGGTGGCGGCGTTGATTGCTGCAGGATATTACTTCCTTAAACCTAACCCTAGGGAAGTGATAAAGAAGAACAGTCAGGAAATCCTCGGATACCTTGACCTGCTTGCGATAGAGTACAGTGAGGCAGTCGAGAATGGTAGGGTCGTGCAAGAGGAGGAGTACGGTGCGTCCCTCGAGATCTTGGAGAAGGCGATTACCTCTTTCGAGGCGATGAGGCAGTATGCTGAAGAAATAAACCCCGATGCCGCAGAGAGGGCTGGAGCACTAATCAAAGAGCTCGAAAATAAGATAAACGACAAAGCCAGTCCAGACGAGGTTGCCAGCCTCATAGATGACCTTGGAAAAGTCATCACTGAAATTTCAAGCTCAGCACAGTAACTTTTTGGGGGGGGTTGAGTTTCGTGACCGATGAAAAACTAGAAAAGACACATAAAAATGAGCACGATAAAAGGCTCGTAACCTTGGAAAGGTGCCTGTGAACCTGACCATTCGGAGGGACGTCCTGGAATCTT
>CAZHKD010000123.1:0-5108 GCA_964533255.1 uncultured archaeon
GGTGGACTGGGAGGACGTGGAGTACATGAGGTCTCTGCCCATGTATGCCTGAGGTGTGAAGAATGAGGATGCAGCTTTATGAGTGGATTGACAAAAGAACTGGGCTTAGCAAGTACTGGGACGCCATAGCAAAACATCCAGTTCCGCCCCATGTTTCAGATGGCGTCAAGACGAACCCTGTTTACTGCCTCGGCGGCATCGCCTTCCTGTGCTTCATAATTCTGGTGGTGACTGGCATGTTTCTGGCCATGTACTACAAACCGACCCCTGACGAGGCATATGACAGCATCCGCTACATCATGAAGGAGGTGCCCATGGGAGCCTTCATCAGAAGCGTCCACAGGTGGGCTGCAAACATGATGATCGCCGCTGTCATGCTCCACATGATAAGGGTTTACTTCACCGGAGCCTACAAGCCGCCGAGAGAGCTCAACTGGGTGATAGGCGTGCTGCTCTTCCTCCTCACAACCGCCTTCGGCTTTACCGGCTACCTCCTTCCGTGGGATCAGCTTGCATACTGGGCAACCACCATCGGAATTCAGATCAACTCCGGGATTCCCGTTATTGGCCCCTACGTGGGCAAGCTGCTGATGGGTGGCAGTGAAATCGGTCCAAACACGCTGTCAAGGTTCTACGCTATCCACACCATAATTCTGCCCGTAACCTTGGCCCTCCTTTTGGGAGCCCACTTCATTCTGGTTCGAATTCATGGAATTTCCGGGAGGTATCTGTGATGAGGGTCAGGGGTCTTGCCTTCTTCCCCAACTTTCTGCTGAGAGAAGTGGTCATAATGTTTACAACAGCAGCGAGCATTTTTTTACTGGCTTCTCTCTTCCCTGCAAGCCTCTTAGAGCCGGCAAATCCATTTGAAACGCCGAAGCCGATATTTCCCGAATGGTACTTCCTCTACGTTTACGGGTTCCTGAAGTTCTGGACGTGGGATGTTGGGCCGTTCAAAGCAAAAACACTGGGAATACTGTTCTCCATGGTTCTGTTTCCACTCCTGCTTTTCCTGGTTCCATTCATTGACCGAAATCCGGAAATAAACCTGAGAAAAAGACCCATTGCCGTCTTGTTAGGGGTGATAACCGTTGCAGCGATCCTCTTCTTCACGATCTATGGAATCATTTTCGAGTAGGAAACACCTGATATTCAAATTTTTGTCCCTGGTTTTAATGACGATTGCAGTAGACAGGGCGTTTTCAGCAGACCTGTGGAGCTTCCTGGTGCTGTTCGGATTGTCCGGTGCTTTTGCTGTTGCTCCATTTTTGAACAGATGAGCAAACTCTAACCGCCAACTCTAACTGTAATTATAAATAATTTACTGTTCACACCATTTCAAATCTAAATAGTCCAATAAATACTAAGTTAAAGCCGTGTTTATTTGAGAATTTTGAAAAAATATTTCGAAAAATTAATATACGCAACATCCATGTGTGCTTGGACTTTATTTTCCATCGGAGGGTGAATATAATGAGGAAAATACATGTTAGAGTAGCAATGGTGTATATAACAGCCGCAATACTGTTCCTGGTAATCAGGAGCTTCGTCGTTCCACCAACATTCGGCGAATACGGCTGGTACCGCGGCGATTCAGTAAGAGAAATCATGGAGTTGCCTCTTCAGCACGCCAACGCAACAGCATGTAAGGACTGTCACAGTGAGCGTTACGACCTCTGGAGTAGTGGCGCCCACAGAACGGTAAGCTGTGAGTCCTGCCACGGCCCCTCTTACGCCCATACAAAAGACCCCATAATCGTTTCTGCCAACGTTAATAACAGCAGAGAGTTCTGCGGACTATGTCATGCCCAGAACCCATCACGTCCAGCAGATTTCCCGCAGGTTGATATAGAGACCCATGGTGAAGGAAATCTCTGTGTGGTGTGCCACAACCCACACTCGCCGTGGGTTTTTGGAGGTGGGTAAAATGGTATCTCGAAGAAAGTTTCTGAAGGCTTTCCTGAGAGCTCTTGGTCTTCTCTCCGTAACTGCTGCCGGAGTTTCTGCAAAAACCGCACGGGCCGAACCCACGGATTACTATGACTGGTCAAAGCACTATTACGGTTTCGTGGTGGACTCAACGAAGTGCATTGGATGCGGAAGATGCGTTAGAGCGTGTAAGCTGGAGAATGAAGTTCCGTTGGAGCCATTCTTCTTCAGAACGTGGGTTGAACGTTACATCTGGCTCAAAGGGGAGAAGGAGCCATACGTTGATTCTCCAAACGGCGGATTTGAGGGATTCCCGGTTATATATGATGAGAAGGCCATAAGAAAAACCTATTTCGTTCCCAAGCTCTGCAACCAGTGTGATCGACCCCCATGTGTGCAGGTGTGCCCTGTTGGCGCCACGTACAAGACGGAGGACGGCGTCATTCTGGTTGACGAAGAATACTGCATAGGGTGCAGGTACTGCATTCAGGCATGCCCTTACGGAGCAAGATACCTCTACCCATCCGATGGCCCGAGAAAAAGCAGGCGCGGGACTGCTGACAAGTGCACGTGGTGCTACCACCGAATAACTAAGGGTTTGGAGCCCGCGTGCGTCGAGGCCTGTCCGGTAGGTGCAAGGAAGTTTGGCGACCTAAAGGACCCAAACGACGAGATTCACAAGTTGCTGAATGAGAACCGCATATCTGTCCTCAAGCCCGAACAGGGAACGAAGCCTAAAGTATACTACATAGGAATTGATACGGAGGTGCGATAAATGAGTGAGCTTTTATGGGAAGCTCTTAAGCACGTTGAGGGATTCATATACCCCAACGAGATTGAAGTGAATTGGAGCATTCTCATAGCCCTTTATCCCTACATCACCGGTCTCGTTGCCGGAGCATTCATTGTTGCATCGCTGGAGAGGGTCTTCAAGGTCGAGGCTGTTAAGCCCACTTACAGGCTTGCTTTGCTCACAGCTCTGGCATTCCTGCTCGCAGCCCCACTGCCCCTTGTAGCCCACCTGGGACACCCAGAGAGAGCCCTCGAAATCATGTTCACTCCACACCTCACCTCTGCAATGGCCGGCTTCGGCTTCGTTTACACATGGTACCTCATGATCGTTCTGCTGCTTGAAATCGGTTACGACTACAGGAAAGACGTCGTTAAATGGGCTCAGACTGCTACCGGTTTCAGAGGTTTTCTCTACCGCATTCTTACAATGGGTGATTACGACATAAGCGAGGAAACCCTCAAGAAGGATGAGAAGCTCGTGGGCATAATAACGGTCATAGGTCTGCCTTCAGCTGCCTTCCTGCATGGTTACGTCGGGTTCATATTTGGGAGCGTTAAAGCGAATCCGTGGTGGAGCTCACCGCTGATGCCCATCATTTTCCTGTTCTCCGCCATGGTGTCAGGGATTGCGCTGGTTCTGCTGATATATATGGCAAGCACCAAGCTGAGAGGAAAGGAGATGGACATGGAGTGTGTGGACACGCTTGCCGGTTACCTGCTGTATACATACATACTGGACCTGGGACTTGAATTCATGGAGATCGCTCAACTACTCTATACGCAGGAGGAAGGGGTTGACGCCATTCTCACGCTGATAAACGACAAGCTCTTCGTCTCCTTCATAATCATTCAGGTGTTCTTCGGTACACTTATCCCAATAACGCTGCTTGTGCTGTCGAAGACCGGGCTCTTCAAAGAAAAGGCGAGGAAGCTCTTCTACGTTACCGCTTCCCTGCTTACACTAATAGGCGTTTTTGCAATGAGGTGGAATGTGGTCATTGGAGGTCAGATACTCTCAAAGACCTTAAGAGGCTTCGGCTACTACATCCTGCCCATCTTCGGCCCCGAAAGTCTTTCGCTGGCACTGGCAATAATGGTGCTGCCGTTCATACTGCTTGCAATTTTCGTCAAACTGCTGCCGCCATGGGATGAGCCACCGCTCTGGATGAAGTCAGAAAAGCGCTACGACTGAACTCTTTTTTATTCCCTTTTTTCTTTGTTTATCGGTTCTTCCGGCCCTTTATCACTTTGAACTTGTGCACGAATCATGGAATCCAGACACATTTATATACTTCTCCGTCGATTCTTTATATGTGTATGATTTCCACATCCATTCCAGCTACTCTGATGGCAGCATGAGCATTATGAAGATTGCAAGGAAAGCAAAGGAGAGAGGGTTGAAGGCAATTGCTGTAGTCGACCACTCCACAGAGCATCGATTCGGCCTTACCGAGCGAAAAGCAGCTTTGAGACAGAGGGAGATTGAGGAAGCCATGGACAGGTACGACATAGAAATTCTGAATGGTATTGAATGCGGGATAGGGGCGGGAGGGGAAATATCGCTACCATCCTTCAAGTTCGACATCATAATAGCTTCCATTCACGATTTAGTGTATGGAGATGAATACTACAGGAGGATTGAGCTCTGCCTGAAAAACTGTGAATTCGATATCCTTGGCCACTTCCAGTCCACCATCTTTTCCATGAACAACGGGTGGAGGGAAGACAAAGACCTGGAGATCATAGACCTTCTTGTGGAAAATGACGTGGCTGTGGAACTCAACTCCTATCACACATGCCCCACAACAGAGTTTCTGATCAGAGCGTCCTCCAGAAAGCTCAGGTATTCTTTCGGGAGTGATGCCCACACAGCAGACAGGATAGGGGACATAGGATGGTGCATTAATTCCTCTAAATACCTGAAAAAAGGGAGGTTTGTCCTTGAAAAAATGTATAACGTTAACGGTTGATGCTGTAATCCCCTATCAAAATGGAGTGGTTCTCGTCAGAAGGGCAAATGAGCCTTTTGCTGGCTACTATGCTCTTCCGGGAGGGATAGTTGAGTACGGGGAGAAGGTTGAAGATGCAGTGATCAGAGAGGTGAAGGAGGAGACGGGCATCGAAGGAAAGGTATTTAAGCTCGTTGGAGTCTATTCGGAGCCTGAAAGGGATCCGAGGGGTCATTATGTATCCGTATGCTTTGTTGTTCTTCCTGAAGGCGGGGAGCTTAAAGCTGGAGATGATGCAAGGGATGTTGCGGTATTCCCCCTGAACAGGCTCCCCAGACTGGCGTTTGACCATGAGAGGATGATCAGAGATGCGGAGGTGATTCTGCGTGGAATTCTGTCCGAAGTGTAAGAGCCTGATGCTGTATCAGGGCAGCAAGG
>CAZHKD010000124.1:0-5105 GCA_964533255.1 uncultured archaeon
CGGAAACCTATTCTAAATTCAGACGCATCAGGCACATCATTTTTCCTTTACGATTTGTATTAACCTGACGCAAACTATAGCTCCGAAAAATTTATAATGTATGAATGTTAATAAAGCTCGGTAATAAAATAAGATGGCCTGGCTGTTGAAGCTGAAAATCGAAGCTTGAGACGTGGACAAAATCTGGCATTAAACTGTTGGGCTATTCTGAAGGAGGTGGTTTAGTGGAGTTGAAAATGGGTTCGGAAGGTAAACTGGTTGAGGAGCTGCAGACCAGGCTGAGGAGATCCGGGTTTGATCCGGGGCCTGTCGATGGAACACTCGGCGAGAAGACCAGGGAAGCTGTCGTAAAATTTCAGGAAAGCGAGAAACTGGAGGTGCACGGGGTAGCAGGGGTGGAAACCCTTAAAAGACTGGACATCGAGGCGAAGGCCCGCACCATCGAGCCAGAAAGAGCCCAGTTCAGAGAGCTCATCATGAAAAACCCAAACTACTTTGGGAACCTCAAGGTGTCTCCTTACAAGCCTGTGAAGGTAATCGGCGGCGATACGGCTTACGAGGAAATAAGATGTATCGGCTACAACCCCCAGTTTGAGCGGCTGGAGGCTGTGGTTTCGGTGAAGAAGGAGTACGGCTACAGCGGCGACGTATGCTCTGCCGGAAGTCCGGAATATGTGAGGTTCTACGTTGACTGGAACAACGATGGAAACTGGGTTGATGTTGGGCTTGCCAGCTTTACAGCATACGACGTCCCGGGAAACAAGCCCCTGGAATACGCCGTAACCGTCGAACTATCGCCGGAAGAGAAGTTCTGCACAGTTGAGCATTTACCGAGGGTAAGGGCTGTTCTGTCCTGGAACAACCCTCCACCGCCTGACGATCCGGATTTCGTGCCGGTGTGGGGCAATGTGAAGGAGGCCAGGATTCAGATTGACCCCCTAAAGCTCTTCGTGATTGGAGACCTGCTGAAACTCGCAGAAGTTGAGCTGCCGGAAAGCCTGCTGGCATCAATCGACTTATCGCAGCCGCTTCAAGTCCTGAAGCAGGAGGTGAGCCTGGCAGAGCTGAAGAATGCCTACAAGGACAAGGGCATTCCTGCCCATCGCTTCATGCTCGCTGACGTCCAGAAGATGCTGGATAAACCAGCACTTACAGCTGAGCTGAAAGAGACCGGCCTGACAGGAGTTATGGCAGAGCTGGACATTGATGTTGCCGGAATGATTGACGAGCTGCTGGAAACTGATGGAGATACGAGGTACGAGGAGCTCAGATGCGTCGCTTTGAATCCAAATCAGGATGTGCTGGTGGCCACGCTTACTGTAAAGCGGCCCTACGGCTACTCCGGAGACCTCTGCAAGGAGGGCAGTTACGAATACGTTGCTTTCTGGGAGTACGACGAAATCGAGCAGATGTGGCTCTACCTCGGCACAGCTCTGGTTAATGTGCACGACATCCATGGCATCCCGAGAGATGGGCTTCAGTACTCGGTGTTTCTGCCGGTAAACCTCAGCCGCCACAGGAGGCCGTGCTTTAAGGGTGCAAGCGTCGTCAAAATCAGGGCGATCATGTCATGGAACGTTCCGCCACCTCCCCACAACCCGGAATGGGTTCCAACATGGGGGAACAGGGAGGAAGTGCTGATTCACGTGAAGCCGGGGCCGGCTGTGGGAGCGGACGAGCAGGTTCTGTATGTTGAGAGCGCTGGAAACATGGCGGTCTGCGACGTTGATCAGGGCACTGGGCTTGCAACAGGAACGGGCATCATAGCAGCCTTTCAGGCCAATGAGAGCCCGTTTGGCGGAGTTGTAACAATCACAGGCCTCATAACCAATCCCCCGAACACCATGGAGGGGGAGAAGCCTCTGAAGTACAGGGTTTTCGTCCGCCCGTACGAGCCGGGCAAGAGCGATGCGGAGAACCCCTGGCAGCCCCTCAGCAACAGGTTCTGGGTTAAGGTTACGGAGCAGACGGGCTCATCTCTGCCGGTGCAGAAGAGCGTGGAGCAGAAGATCGACTCGGATGGCTACTACACCTACCTTGAGGACTTGAAGGGCTCTGCGTGGCGCTACGTTGCCGGCAGAGTTCTGGCAAGGTGGGCGACTGCAGACAGTAACGGAATGTGGGAGATCAAGGTTGAGGCCAAAGCTGCTGATGGTACGCTGATCAAGACGGGAGCCGTAGCCTGCCTGGATGGTACGACGAGAAGCACTGTAAGGCTTAGACTGGATAACGTCAGGCCGAAGGCCAGCATAACCATAACCGGCTTCCAGCGGAACGCAGTCATGCATTCTGCAAGCGAGTGCGGTGAGTTCGTTGTGGGAGACGTCATATACGGGAAGTACACCGCCACAGACAAGCACTTCGGTGCATTGAGCCTCAGCGTGAATCCCGATCCGAACCCATCGCTGCCAGCTCCAGCAAAGCCGAGACCTGACCCTATGGGCCCCACAGCCTATCCGGCTGTTCCGACGAATGGCGTTTCAGACCACGACTGGAAGCTTGACACAGAGGACATGAGGGCGTGCGGATATACCGTGCATCTCCACGTCAGGGATCGGACAATTGTGAACAGCGGCCACATCGGCTGGCACAGCAACGACTACGTGGGCTTCTGCCTGAAAGAGGCTGGAGAAGAGAAGAAGAAAAGGTGAACGGAGCAACCAATCCTTTTAATTTTCTCTATTTTTTTATTTCTATGGCATCTGATTTTTATTGGAGTTTTGAAGACCTTGGAAGTAAACTCAAAGAGAGAAGGTTAATAAAGAATTGAGCAGAGTTTCAAACGTGAATCAGGGCGATGAGCTGGAAAAGCTAATTCAGAATCTCAAAGAAGATTTCAGGGAATTTGCTGCGGAATGTCTGGGTATCTTGCTGTATGGCTCCTACGCGAAAAGAGAGAGCACGAAGAGAAGTGACATCGATGTCTGCATCGTCAGACCATCGAAAGAGACGATGAGCAGAATTCTCGGTAAGCTGGGCGGGAAGTATGACATCAGAGTCTTCGAGGAGCTCCCACTGTATGTTCGAATTGACATTGTGAAAAATCACATCAAACTCTACGCTGAGGATGAGATCGATTTTTACTTCTACAAGCAGATGAGAATGTGGAAGGACATGGAGCACAGGATAAAAGAAAATTCATTCAGGAACGTGGATGAGAAGCTCAGGATCAGAAGGAGGTGGCTCAGTGAGAAGAAAAAGATACTTGGAAAAGCTGGAGTGGGTGGAGAAGGAGGTTAACTTTCTGGCTGAGCACTCAATGGATGACGAGGTCAGCAGGAGGGCTGTTCTCTATTCTATCTTGACGGCTGTGGAGGCTGTTATGGACATTGTGGCGACGCTGGTAAAGGATTCCGGCCTGGTGGTAGAGGACGACTATACGAACATATCCAAGCTCGTGGGGGAAGGAGTAATAGGTGAAGAGGAAGGAGACGTGCTGAGGAAGTTCAATGACCTGAGAAATGCTGTTGCTCACCACTACAACCACCTGGATCTAAAGAGAGTCGAGGAAGCCTTCGATTTTATTGATGAGCTTTACAGAATTGCTGTAAAGCTTGTGAAAACAGCTGAAAGCATCGTGGAGTGACGGAATTTTTAATTTCTGCACATTAGCGACAGATCAAAAGAGTAAATCAAAAAATTCAGATCAGGTCAACGGTAATTGTGTTCCCATTGAGGACGTCTTCTTCGGTTACCTCTACGGTCTTCACCACATTTCCGGCTCTAATCTGGTAAGCCTCTGCCTTCACAGGATATTTGGAGTTCTGGGAGTAGGGGACCGTAACCTCATAGCGCCCATCCTTGACCTCCGCCCAGTTCTCGTAAACGAACACCCTTCCCTGATTCGTTACGATTTTTGCCTGCACGTGCACCTTATCAACTCCAGCCGGAACCCTGCCAGTTATCTTTGCCCCCTTCACGTACTCGAATATCTTGACGTAGCCGGTGAAGGTCGCGTCGACGGGCTTGAATCCGAACTTCGAAGCGTAGAGCTGGTTGAACAGGTTGCGGTATATGACCTCCTGAAAGCCCGAGAAGGTGTTTGCCGAGGAGGCGCTCTCGTATATCAGCCTGTAGTGCTGCAGGCCCTTGGTATCGAGGATGTGCAGCTTCGCCTCAAGCGTCCTGAAGTAGTTCTCCGACGGGAGGTTCAGGGTCTGAACGGCCAGAACGTTTGGAGGTATCATGCGGGGGTTGAAGGCAACTCCAACTCTGCCGTCTGGCAGGTGGTAGACGTAGCCAACTCCTGCATAGTAAATCTGCCCGGCTTTTTCAAGCGTACCTTCCGCCCACGTCGCCATGGCGTAGAACTTGCCTGTAGCCATCTCAACGTCGCTGATGACGTACTTCACGCCCAGCTTATCGGCTATCCTGTCAGCGTAG
Source organism: uncultured archaeon (assembly GCA_964533255.1). Taxonomy (GTDB): domain Archaea; phylum Halobacteriota; class Archaeoglobi; order Archaeoglobales; family Archaeoglobaceae; genus JdFR-37. The sequence continues at coordinate 4,384 of CAZHKD010000124.1, forward strand.
CTCTCGTTGAAGGCGGTGAAGAACGGCGCCGCTCCCGGCACGTTGTTGTACTTGTTCCCTATCCCCTGCTGGAAGGGGTTTGCGTTGGGTATGCGGTGGGCTATTGCGGTAATCCAGTGCCCGTAGTCCCACCAGCTCATGACTCCATATGTGCCTTCGGGGTAGTAGGGGTAGGGCTCACCGGGCTTTTCTGGGGGTTTGTAGAGCTGGTAGTAGAATTCGTCATACATCTCTTTGCCAGGCGTGTTTTCCCGCATCCAGGTTAAGGCGTCATACCACTGCTTGTTTATGCCTCCCGCTGCGTACTTGGAGTAGAAGTTCGCCTGGTTGAATGTGGGGTAGAAGAGGACGATGAGCACGAGCAGTCCCGCGATGAACTTGGTGTTGCCAACCTTCCGCATCGCCTTCCTGTCATTGCTCACGGCGGCGCTGATGAACCTGTAGAAGCCTAGCCTTTCGAGGATTGCGTTTGCCATTGCCGCTGCAAAGACTGCTGAGACGACGCCGAAGTAGTATGCGAAGCGGTTCTGGCCGGTAAGGGCTATGAACATCGCCGCTCCCCAAATGAGGATGAAGAGCAATCTCTCATCCCTTGTCCGGATGAGTTTGTAAAAATAATATATCATTCCCGGTATCGCGAAGAAGAAGGTTATGCTGAAGTTGTTCCAGGCTGGAGAGAGGCTGAATTTGCCGCCCATGGTGAAGAAGGGCTGGACTTCTGC
>CAZHKD010000125.1:0-4984 GCA_964533255.1 uncultured archaeon
GCACCGGTAAGCCTGTCCGCATAGTTGTCTGGATTGCCACTGGCATCAAAATGTGTCGCAACAACGTCAGGTATCCTGTTCCAGAACATCAAAATCGCAATGAAGTACAGAACGATTGAGATGAGCTGGACTATCAAGTAGGGCTTAAATTTCGCCATTTCTACGGGTTTCGTATCTTTTACTGGAGTTTTCAAGTCCTCCTTTTCGTAAGTATCCTTGGCAATCCTGTAGCTTTGGATTGCAAGTACTGTGACAGAGATCAATAGCAAAGCGATAAACATGATTCTGGACGGGTTGAAGACCAGTGCTACCGTTAAGAGTATCAGCCCAGCCATCATGCAGTATATCCCGGCAAAGGTGTTCGCTTTCCTCCAGGCCTCCTTTGAAAGGTAGGTATATCCGATCCTGACTCCAATATATGGATTTGGTGTGTTTCTGAAAGCATACACAATTACCCCTATACCCAACATTAAGGCGGAAAGTGTAATTTGCTCATTCATTTTTTCACCTCCAGCTTTTCAATCACTTTACTCAAAAGCCTCAGCTCGTATTCCAGTTCATTTAGAATCTCCCTTCCCAAACCAGTAATCCTGTAACACTTTCTCAACCTTCCACGCTCTTCGACCCAGTAGCTCTCTATTAGCCCGAGCTTTTGAAGGCTCTTTAGTAAATCGTAAAGTGCTCCCTCACTTGGAACCAGCTCCCCTGAACTCAGACTTTCGAATGTTTTTCTTATTCCGTATCCGTGCAGGTCCCCTCTTTCCAAGATGCTCAGAACCAGGTACGCATACATACCCGACCGAATCTCCTTTCTGAACTTCTTGAGCACCCTCTCCCTCTTGTCAAACATCCTATACCTCTCAATTCGATACCTCGAACTGAGATGTATATTTAAGTTTTTCGTTCAATTTGAGATTTAGTTAGGATGCTGTAACACCACTCACCAGCAAAAATTCTAAATTGAAAGGTTCCAAGTTTGGACATGGAAGAGGTGTTGAAGTTTTTCGAAAGTGATTGTTCAGCCCCGTGGCTGGTCTGGATAGCTACTAACGATGCTAGCAATCAGCCACACCTTGCCCCTGTCTGCTTTGTAAAAGTTATAGACGGAAAGATCATCATTGCTAACAATTTCATAGCAAAGACTGTGAAAAACATCAAAGAGAATCCGGTGGTTGCTGTGGCTATTTCAAAGCGCTTGGAAACCGGATTTGATGGGTATCTGGTGAAAGGCAGGGCTGAAGTTCACTACCAAGGCAGGTACTATGACACCATTAAAAAGTTCGTAGAGGAAAAAAGTGGCGGGAGGAGGAGCCCGAAGTCTGCAGTCGTCATTACACCAGAGGAGGTGTACTCCCTGAAACCTGGCGAGGGTAGAAAGAAAGTTCTTTAAAGTTCATTAATGTCTTTAATCTCCCAAGAGTTTTTCAAGGTCGATGGCGTGGGTCTCCTTCACAACATTCAGAACCAGCATGGTGTAGGTTTTTTTAACGTGCTCAAGACTGGCTATTCGCTTAACGAAGGCGTTGAGGCTCTGTCTATCCCTGAACTTCGCTACTGTTATCACATCAAACTCTCCAGTCACGTCGTAAACGGCTGTGACGTTCGGCTCCTCTGCGAGGTGTTCCTCAATCTCTATGAGGTGTCCACCTTCAGCCGTTATCCCAATGACTGCTATCAGGTCGTAGCCAAGTCTTGAGTAATCTATGACAGGAATGAACTTTTTGATAATTCCGGCCTTCCTCATCTTGTTTATCCTGTTGTAAACCGTTGCTTCAGCAACCCCCAGCTTCTCTGCCATCTCCCTCAGGCTTTTTCTGGCGTCCTCCTGGAGCTCAACAAGTATCTTGATGTCAAGCTCATCCAGCCTATCCACTCTCTCCAGTTTTTCTCCCATACAGGTAAAAAATTTGAAAATCTTTTATGTTTTTTGGCTTACTTCTGCTACCCTTTCACTTCCTACCAGTGCAAGCTGAAGAATTGCATATGCTATGAAGGACGCTATCAGGCCGGGAACCACCGGATATACCCAGTAAACCCTGTAGAACGTGAAGTACCAGGCTATTGCAACGCCAACAGCCACGATCATCGAAACCAGAGCTGCCACAGGCGATGGATTCCGCATGTAGAGGGCGGCAAGCAGCGGAACCAGGAAAGCAGACGTTATGACGGAGAAGCTCAGGCCCACGATGGTGACAATATATCCGGGCGGCTTCACGGCCATGGCGAGGGGTATCAGGGCGAAGATGATTACGGACAGCCTCGTAACCGCCAGACTTTTCCCTTCCTCAAGCCCCCTGAACTGCTCCACGATGTCCCTGACGAAGGATGTTGCGACAACGTGAAGCAGCGAGTTTATGGTGGACATCGCCGCCGCCACAACTGCCGTGAGCAGCAAAGCGTTCAGTCCAACCGGAAACATCTTCATGGCTATGAAAGGCACCACCAGATCCGGATTTTTGAGGTACTTTACCGGATCATCGTATTTGGGAATCACAAGCCAGCCAAAGGGGCCTATGCTGAAGACCGTCAGAGCGAACACCCCGATGATGAGGGGAGTCAGAACCATGCCCCTGGTTATCACCCTCTCATCCCTGGCTGAGATGAACCTCACCACGAGCTGCGGACTCGCCATCTGGGCAATGCTTATGGCAAATGTGAGGCTGAGGATGAATGGAATTACCATGCCGGACTTCATGACTGGCGGCGGGCCGAGCTTCCCGAACTCAAAAAGCGCGCTGCCATCCATTCCGCCGAATATCTTAGCGTTGCCGAGGGCGTTTAGGGCATCAACCGGGCCGCCAAGAGAGATTATGAGCGCTGCGAAGAGTGCGATGCCCCCAAAGAGAATCAGGACTCCCTGAATCAGGTCTGTGAGCACAACAGCCCTGAAACCTCCTATGGCGGTATAAATCATAACCACGACGCCCGTGATCAGCAGCCCGGTCACGTAATCAACGTTGAGCATCACCTCAAAGAGGTTCCCGGCCCCCTTGTAGATGGATATCATGTAGAACTCGAAGAAGAAGATGATTATGATGGCAGAAACAAGCCTAACTGCTTTTCCGAACTTTGTCCCGAAGAGCTCGGGAATCGTAAAGGCGCCTCTCTCATCGGCCAGCCTTTTCATAGGTGGCGCAATAATCATCCAGGCGGCTATGGCGAAGATTATGTGGAAGAACGTCAGAAAGGCAGACCACTGAAAGCCTGCAAGGAATCCAAAGCCTCCACCACCAAGAAAGGCGGCCGTGCTGAAGTAGGTTGCGAAGAAGGAGAAGCTAACAAGCGCAACTCCCAGGCGCTTTCCGGCAAGATAGAAGTCAAGGATGCCCTTTGTCTTCCTGTATTCGATGAAGCCGATTACGAGCATTAAAACCAGGTATAAAATCAGGACTGCCTCTATTATCACCCCACCTCATCCCCCTGCATCCAGCACCCTACATCCTTCTTGCTCTTCTCAAAGCAAGTGCAAACCCCACAACCATTGCTGCAAGGGACGCAGCATAAACAGCAGCTATAATCATCCTACGTCCCTCCTTCTAGCTTCACAAGCCTCTTCGCCTTACCTTCAAATCGCTCCAGTGTGCCTGGCTTTACCGCCTCAAGATCAGGATTGAACCCGAGAAACTCCTTTATATCCTTCAGAATTGCCTTTCTGGTCTCTTCTGATCCCTCATAGAGAATTCTGACATAGCTGTCCGTTAGTTCGATTTTATAGTGTCTCACCCCATAAGATGCCAGTATCTCCTCAATGTCCGCAGGATAAAACTTCACGCCCCTAAGAATAATCATGTCATCCGTCCTGCCCCTTATTCGCCTGATTGTCATGTGCTCAATTCCGCACTCACACGGCTCTCTGCTCACCACGGCGCTGATTTCACCGCTTCTGTACCTTATCAGGGGCATCGCCTCCCTGTTTAGGGATGTGTAGACCAGCTCGCCTTCCTCGCCATCGGAAACCGGCTCGCCAGTGTCGGGATCGATGACCTCAACAATGTAGTTGTCCTCCCAGATGTGGAGCCCCGCCCTGCTGGGGCACTCGAAGCCTACGGTTCCCACACCTCCCATCTCCGTCAGCCCGGGGATGTCGTAGGCCCTTGCATCGTATATCCTCTCTATCTGCCTCCTCATCTCCTCGCTCCATGGCTCAGCACCGAGAATCAGCTTGCTGACAGGAAGCTCTGCAACGTCCACTCCCATCTCTTCAGCAACCTCAGCGATGCGAAGAGGATAGCTTGCCGTCGCCGCCAGTACGGTCGTTCCAAAGTCCTTCATGAACCTCACCTGATTTCTGGTGTTTCCCGGGCCGATGGGGATTACGAAGGCGTTTATGGCATCAGCGGCGAAGTGGAAACCGAAGCCACCGTTCCACAGCCCGAATGCAGGCGTGATCTGGATGATGTCGTCGCTTGTAACTCCGGCAAGGTGAAAAGCTCGAAGCATCATCTCCTTCCACTGCTCCACGTCGCTGCGGGTGTAGGGGATTATGACCGGCTGCCCCGTCGTTCCACCGCTCATCTGAATCCTGACTATCTCATCTTTTGGGACGCAAGACATGCCAAGGGGGTAGCTGTCTCTCAAATCCTGTTTTGTGGTGAGGGGTAGCTTTTCAAGGTCTGCAAGAGATTTGATTTTATCAACATCAACACCAGCTTCTCTGAACCTTTTTCTGTAAAAGGGGCTTCTCCAGAAGGCATATTTTACGATTCTTCTGAATCTTTTTATTTTCAGCTCATCGATATTTTTTCTCTTTTTATATATCCCTCTGATGGCGGCTTCTCGATTCATTGCACAAAGGTTCAAGCATGTATATTTAAAAGTTTCCCCAATTCTGTGACTAGTCTCATAAAATGGGAATTGACAGGCGGCAAGAAAAATAACCAAAAATCTTATAATCAGCGATTTTAGGTAGTTTTTTGAGGGCTCGTAGTCTAGCGGTTATGACGTCGCCTTGACGAGGCGAAGGTCCCCGGTTCGAATCCGGGCG
>CAZHKD010000126.1:0-4957 GCA_964533255.1 uncultured archaeon
CTCTGTGTGCTGGCGCCTCATTTTAAAACAGAAAATAGGTTTCCAGTATATAAAACCGCTAAAAAACCAGCCCGCTAATCCTTAACCTGCAGCAGGAAGTTAAACAGTTCTGGATTTGACCTCATCCTTTCAACAAGTTCAACCATCTCCCTCGCTTTTCTGAAAGTCTCTGAATCCACAATCTCCATGATCTCCTTCATGAATCTCATTTCCTCAACTTCTAGCTCCACACGCTTGGATTCATCAAGAATCAAGGCACACCTGCCACAGTAGAAGTCAGTAGGAGCGTTCAGGTAACCACAGCGTGGACACTTTTTGGGTTTGGCCTCAACATCCTGTTTATTCCCCTCACCAATTCCATAGACGGCATCAATCGCATTATCTATGTCTCGCCCGGAAAGGTGGACGTAGATGGCAGGCATGTCCGAGCCCTGAATCCATCCAAAGTATTCACACATCTGAGCTTCCGTCAGAAAGTTTGCCAGAACCGTGGCCCGTGAATGTCTGAGAATGTGGGGATGGACTCTCTTTTTTATTCCAGCTTTCTTGGCAGTTTCCTGAATGATCTTTCTGAAAGTCTGATATTCTAACGGCTCCCCAAGCTTCCTTAATGAAAGGCTGCAAAATACGTAAGCCTGCAGCTCATCTTTCCTTGGATGGACCTCAAGCCATCTTTTCAGATACTGGGCTGCCATGACTATGGGCACAACCCGCTCACCAGTTTTTCCAGAAACTTTTACTCTCGCCTTAAGCGTCCCTGAACTGTCAACTACCCAGCTAACATCTCCTATTCTTATATTCGAAAGTTCCCCTATTCTGAATCCGCCCTCATAACCAACAGCAATCAGAGCTTTATCCCTCAGATTTCCCGCAACTTCGATCATCTTTAAAATCTCTTCTTCAGTAAGCACATCCGGCTTGTTTCTCTTTTTAACACTCCCTCGAAGAACTCTAAGCCCTTTCCATTCTTCACCATGAAGCCACTTGAAAAATTTCCTGAAAGTCTTTCTAAACTCGTAGGCTGTATTCTTCGTGTACTCTCCCGTTCTAACCTTTTCCTGAATCTTCACCATAACAGCCTTGATGTCCTCCTCATCCCACAAACTCAGAGGTTTTTGGAGAAACTTCTCATTAGCCATCCTCAGGATTACCAGATACCTCAAAATTCTGGCAGAGCTGAGCCCCTCAACTTCCAGATCTCTCTTGAATTTCCCTATAACCTCTTTACTTTCTTGGGGTAAATTGCTATTGAGAATTTTAATCCACTCCCGCCTCAATTTCGATTCGTAATCATGGATATCATGCCTCACGATCTAAAAAGGGAAAGAGGGAACTTATAATTTATCGAGTAGCGCCCCCGCCGGGAATTGAACCCGGGTCGAGGGTTCCGGAGACCCTCAGGATGTCCACTACCCTACGGGGGCATAGTTTTTGGGTGGAGATCGACCTCTGAAGTGGAGATTGAAATGGGAATTAAAAATTTTGGTTAATTTGAGTTGAACAGTTCTGAACATCTTGAAAGTTCAACTCCGGAGGCCATTGCACGAGTAATTGTGAGTTGCAGACATTACTGCCAGAGCTCAAACACATTTCACCAGCTCACCTCCCCTTAAACTGCGGCTCCCTCTTTTCAAGAAACGCTCTCAGCCCCTCCTTTGCGTCCTCCGTTGAAAATAGCAGCGCTGCCAGGCTCAGCTCATACCTGAGCCCATCCTCCAGCGACATGGTTCTTGTTGCGTTCAGGGCTCTCTTCACAAGTTTTACGGCAAGAGGTGGCTTGCTTCGAATCTTGTCGGCAATCTCAAAGCATCTCTCCATCAGCCTTTCGTGCTCAACGACTTCCTCCACAAGCCCCAGCCTCAGCGCCTCGTTAGCGTCGATCAGCTCTCCGGTAAAGATCAGCTTCTTCGCCATCCCCAGCCCGATGAGACGTGGAAGCCTTTGCGTTGCTCCGACACCCGGCATGATTCCCAGGTTGAGTTCAGGCTGCCCGAATCTCGCCTTTTCGCTGGCAATCCTTATGTCGCAGCTCATTGCAAGCTCGCATCCTCCGCCTAGAGCGTAGCCGTTTATGGCAGCTATAACCGGGATGTCCAGGTTCTCTATTCTGTTGTTCAGCCACGTGCCCCACTTCGCCAGGCTGAGGTACTCGAAGGGAGTCCTCTTTGCCAGCTCGTTTATGTCTGCTCCTGCAGCGAAGGCCTTGCCCTTTCCGGTTATGATAAGAACCCTGGCAGTGCCCTCAACCTCATCGATGGCTTCGCTTATCTCCATCCTGGTTTTTGTGTCCAGAGCATTGAGCTTCTCCGGCCTGTTGAGGGTGATTAAGGCGACGTCCTTCTCCGGATACTCCAGCAGAATCCTCTCCATTAAATCACCTCCTGATTCCCATTTTCCTGAGAACCTGACTGGCCCTCTCCTGCCCGAAGTACTCGTAAATTCCCCCTCTGCTCCCCGGCTTCACTGAGGGGTCGCCGGTGTAGCCTGCATCGACGAGCTGGACGAGAAGGCGAGGCGGTGCCCATTTTGGATCGCCGGTTGCTTCATACATCGCCTGAAGGCTCCTGAGCCTCGTGTCCAGCCCCACCAGGTCGCCGGTCTCAAGAGGCCCCATGGCGTAGCCGTAGCCGAGCATCATGCCTATGTCTATGTCCTGGGGTGTAGCAACGCCCTCCTGAACCATCAGAATCGCCTCTCTGCCCAGAATCAGCCCGAGACGGGATGTGGCAAAGCCTGGAGAGTCGTTCACCACTATCGGAACCTTTCCTGTTTGAGTGAACCACTCCTTTGCCCACTCAAGAACTTGTTCATTCGTCAGAAGCCCCCTCACAAGCTCCACCAGCTTCTGAACCTGGGCTGGGTTGAAGAAGTGAATTCCCAGGAAGTTTTCAGGGTTTTTGACTGCTGAAGCGAGCTTGGTTATGCTTATTGTTGATGTGTTGGAGCCTATTACGGCATCTCCGCTGACAGATTCCGATATATCTCTCAGAACCTTCAGCTTAAGCTCTAAATCCTCGTAAACTGCTTCTATGACCAAATCTGCATCTTTGAGCGCTGCAAAATCCTTTGCTGTTTTGATTCTGCCCAGGATCTCTTCCATTTCTGCTTCACCTATCTTTCCTTTTTCCACCAGCCTCTTCAGCCCGAATCTTCCGCTGATGATGGCGTTCATCCCCTTCTGAAGCGCCTCGTCGCTCACATCAATCGCAACAACCTCATAGCCCTGCTGGGCGAAGAACTGGGTGATTTGCGTGCCCATCAGGCCGAAACCCACCACACCTATTTTCTCAACCTTCAATTCAGACCTCACCATTTCACCTCACCTAATCCTTTTCAAAACGTCTCCCAGCAGACTTCTTGCAATTACAAGCTTCTGAATCTCCTTGGTTCCCTCATAGAGCTCCATCAGCTTTGCGTCCCTGTAGAATCTCTCTGCAGCGTACTCGCCTATGTAGCCGTATCCGCCGTGAAGCTGGACGCACCAGTCCGCAACGTATACGGCTGTTTCGCCAGCATACCACTTTGCCATGGAAGAGAGCTCTGGCAGCGTTGCGCCTGTGCTGCACTGCCAGGCAGCCTGGTAGGTAAGCAGCCTCGCCGCCTGAATGCGCGTCGCCATCTCTGCAATCCTGAACTGGGTGTGCTGGAAGGCTGCAATCGGAACGCCAAACTGCTTTCTCTCTTTGACGTAATTCAGAGCCAGCTCAAAGGCTCCCTGTGCTATCCCCACAGCCTGCGCCGCCACTCTCGGACGGGTGTGGTTGAAGAACTCCATCAGGTAGTAGAATCCCTTCCCCGGCTCACCCAGAATGTTCTCCTCGGGCACCCTGACGTCCTTGAGGTGTATCTCAGCAGTATCACTTGCCCTCAGGCCAAGCTTGTTCTTTATTTTCGTTGCCTTAAAGCCCTTCATTTTGCTTTCGACGATGGCGAAGGTAATGCCGTGGTGCCTCTTCTCACCCTCGAAGCTCCTGCCGGAGACGAGAACGAAATCGCAGATGCTGCCATTCGTTATGAGAGTTTTTGTGCCATTTATGACCCATTCATCCCCTTCTTTCACGATTCTGGTTTTGATGCCCGCCGCGTCGCTCCCAGCTTCCGGCTCGGTGTTGGCCATCGCCGTAATCGCGTGCTTCTCCGTAACCCACCTCAGGTACTTCTCCTTCTGCTCCTCGCTGCCGAAGAGAGTCAGCAGCTCTGTTCCGAAGGTTGAGCTGAGACACGCATTGGCTATGCCGGGGTTAACCCTGTAGAACTCCTCGGTAACGAGAACTTCCTCAAAGAGGGTTAGCCCCATGCCACCGTATTCCTCCGGGATTTTTATTGTGGAGAAGCCCAGGTCTCTTGCCTTCCTCACCACTTCCAGCGGGTATTTCTCCTCCCTGTCACACTCCTCAATCAGCTCCGGAGTGAACTCCCTCTCAGCAAACTCCCTTGCAGCGTCCTTAATCGCCCGCTGCTCGTCCGTCAGCCTGAAGTCCACAGCTTCACCTCCCGCAGGATTTTCATGACTCATCATCCATCCCGCATTTTAAATCATGGCTGAAAGGAAAACTTAAGGGTTGGCTTTTGTTCGCCCTGTCCTCATTCCAGCAGCTTAATTAATTCCTCAAAAACAATATATGAGTTCATATACATGAACTGCCATGCTACCTGCAGAACTGACATCCGGGCAACTCGACGTTAAAAACGCTACCAGAGAATTCGCCGAGAAGGAGATACCAAAATATGCCAGAGAATGCGACGAAAAGGAGGAGTTTCCCTGGAAGCTGTGGAAAGACGCCTGCAAACTGGGCTTCGTTGGAGTCTTCATCGACGAGGAGTTCGGCGGGCAGGGGCTTGGGTATCTGGAGAATGCCCTCATCTGGGAGGAGTTTCACAGAGCTGATGCAGCATGCGGGTTTGCCGCACTTGGAACAGCTATAGGGTCTGAGACCCTTTTGATTCATGGCACCGA
>CAZHKD010000127.1:0-4916 GCA_964533255.1 uncultured archaeon
AAAATTGATAAAAACGTCGAGAACATAAACGGGTTTGAGTAATAAATAAATGAACGCAAGACAAACGCCTAAAAATAAAAAATAGAGGCGTTTGTTCAATCAGATACACCTCACGGCTTGAGTTCGGCAGGAACGGTTATTCCCTGCTCTTCATAATACTTTATCGCTCCGGGGTGCAAGGGGATCATCAACCCCTCAAACGCCTTGTTCATGTCTATCTGCTTCGCCACCTGATGGGCTTTGGCGAGCTCGTCGATGTTCTCGTAGAGGATTTTCGTCATCTCGTAGACAACATCTTCTGGCACATCCTTGTGGACTGCCAGCGTGGCCTTAACCGCTATGGTCTGCACGTCTTTATCCTGCCCATTGTACGTACCAGCAGGTATTGTGACTTTAACATAGAACGGGTATCCTTCGTCGTGGAGCTTCTGCACGACTTCATCGGGAATCGGAAGCAGCCTTACAGGAACCTTCACAGCGATCTGGTCGATGGCAGGAGCTGGATATGCTATGACTGTGAACTCGGCATCGACCTGTCCCAAAACTAGGCTCTGCGCAGCCTCGCTGAATGTCTGGTAAACGGGTTCGATATCATCCCAAATTCCTGCAGCCTTAAGAACTCTCTCAGCCGTTGCGGCAACTCCACTTCCTGCAGCACCAACGACTACCTTCTTGCCCTTCAGGTCTTCAAGTGTGTAGATGTTGCTATCTGCTCTGACAACTATCTGCACGGGCTCCGGGTATAGAGTCCCAATTCCCCTCAGCTCCTTCACAGGTTTCCCCTCAAACTGGAACTTTCCATTCCAGGCGTAGTACGTAACATCGTTTTGGATCATCGCCGCAAGAGCCTCACCCTTTCCAATGGCTTTGGCGTTGGCGACGCTCGCACCGCTTGTAACGCCTTTGGCCTCAATCATGTCGCTCTTCTTGTTCAGAACCTTGGCAAACATCGAACCAACAGCGAAATAAACGCTTCCCGGACCGGAGCCAGTGTAAATGGTAATTACGTACTTTCCGTCTTCAGTCCTCGGTATTTTTGCACCCTCTGTTCTCTCAGGTGTTGCTGGTTTTTCCTGCTGGGCACATCCTGCAAGCAGCACACCAATCGCGAGAACTAACACTATGGCCAGATACGCTTTTGACTTCATCCAATCACCTCAAATACACCCTTAATTTCAGATTCTCTAAAAATTAACATCTCAACCACACCGGACATCGAAACACCAGGGCTGATTTAAAAACGTTGAGTTAGTCAAGGTATATAAAATTTGCGACGATAAATCACGAAAAATCGTAATCTTCTTCCAGACATATCTCGACGGGTTTTATTCAGATATTCAAGCTTTTTCAATCAGTTCTTCTAACCTTCTCAGCTATTGACAGCAGTACAAATAACTTTACTGGCTTGGATTCTCCTTCTGACTGAGTCCTAACCTTTCCGGAATCCCACAGCTTCTTTCGTTCTCGACGGCACACCGAATCTCTACGAAGTCCACAGCTTTCTCCCTGAAAAGGTAGTCTATCAGCGCTCCGCAAGCTTTTGTCAATATCTCCCGACCCTGATATGAGGCGACAAGCCCTTCATACTCAAATTGCTTCATGGACAGCCTGATGAAATTCCTAGTACCTCCAGCGGAAACAACCTGTCTATCCAGCAGTCTGAGATCCATACTTTCGTCAACGTGGAGGCTGAGCATGGCAATCCCATTCACAATCCGTAAGCGTCGCTGTGGTGTACAACAGCTATCTCTTCCAGCTCATACTCCCTTAACTTCTCGGCCACCTGCTCCACTCAAAAGATTCCTTGTTAACGAATACTTCCATAAATATTAACAACAACATTCTCCTTTTAAAAAAGTAACGGTTGCAGGTTGTAGTGGGTGAGAAAAGACAACGAGAAATCAGAACACTGGAGTATTTAAAAAAGGGCAATCAAAGGTATATGTCCTGAGGAGACATATCTTAGAAAATACTAATTTTTTGTATTTGCTTCACCAGCTTTACCAGATACTGCCAAATTAAATTAATACATTGAAAAAATTTTTAAATTTTCAAACAATCATTCATTCATGAATGTTGCAATGGGGTCGCGGCAGTCACGGTTGGTGCTGGCAGAACCTGAAAGATTTGAAATAAGACTTGCGGGCAGAGGGGGGCAGGGTCTGATTAAAATGGGCCTGATTCTGGCTGAAGCCGCTGTTAGAGAGGGTAAAAAGGTGGTTCAGCTCCAGAGCTACGGTTCTGAGCCCAGAGGTGGGCTGAGCAGGAGCGATGTGATAATAGGCAGCGAGGATGTAGATTATCCCGGAGTTCTCAGGCTGGATGTCCTGCTTAGCCTAGATCAGCAGGGTTACGACGAAAACCTGCCACTTCTGAAACCAGATGGTCTGGCAATCCTTGACTCGGACATGGTAAAACCCAGACTGATGTCTCTAACTCAGCATTCCGTGCCATTCACGCGTCTCGCAGAGGAGCTTGGAGACAGAACATGTGCAAATAGCGTGGCACTTGGCTACTTGATAGCTGTAACGGGAATCGTGGAGAAAGAGACGGTGGAGGATGTCATGGCTGGAAGCATGGCGGGAAAGCTCCCGCCGGAGATCGTGGAAACCAATCTGAAAGCATTAAACAGGGGGTATGCTGAGGGATATGCCCGCAATCATGGTAGAACAGCGCCTGTGCAAAGGGTGCAGCATATGTGCTGAAGTCTGCCCGGAGGGCATTCTTGATTCGCACCCTGAAAGTCAGAAGTCCGACAGATGCAGACTTTGCAGGCTGTGTGAGCTTTACTGCCCCGATTTCGCCATTTCCGTTTACGATGCTTAGATGGGGGACTGGGAGATGATGAGACTACTTCAGGGGAACGAAGCGGTGGCTGAAGCCGCAATAAATGCTGGCTGCAGGTTTTATGCGGGCTATCCCATCACACCATCCTCGGAAATAATGCACTTCATGGCAAGAAAGCTGCCAGAAGTCGGTGGAGTCTTTGTTCAGATGGAAGACGAGATTGCGTCCCTCGCTGCAGCCATTGGAGCATCCATGGCCGGAATGGTTTCGATGACGGCCACCTCTGGCCCGGGCTTCAGCCTGATGCAGGAGAATATCGGCTATGCTGCAATGACTGAGGTGCCGGTGGTCATCGTCAATGTGATGCGGGCCGGGCCAAGCACTGGCATAGCCACTGCTCCAAGTCAAGGAGACGTATTTCAGGCCATGTACGGCTCCCATGGCGATTATCCGGTGATCGTCATCTGCCTGACGGACGTTCTCGACTCCTATCTCCTGACCGCAAAAGCCTTTCATCTCGCTGAGAAGTGCAGAACTCCCGTTGTGGTTCTTTCCGACGAGATAGTGGGGCACATGAGGGAAAGCGTTACTCTTCCCGAAATAGATAGCATTGAGATTGACGAGAGCGGGAAAGCAGCAAGAGCTGAGATGCCGCTAATCGGAAGGGATTCGGATGTTTACTACACTGGTCTCGCCAGCGAGGCTGGACGGGTTATCTCGGATCTTGATGAGTACGATAAGCTGATTAAAAGGCTCTTCAGAAAAATAGAAGGTGTTACTTCATGCAAAATCGAGAATGGCGATGCAGACACCATCATATTCACCTACGGCTCAACGTATAGGGCTGCAAAGGCTGTAACGAAGGTTGCTGACGTTGGAATATTCAAGGCCGAAATTCTCAATCCTTTCCCTGAGAAGGAGCTGAGAAGGATTGCGAAGAGGGCTTCCAGAATAATCGTGCCGGAGATGAACGTGGGAAAGGTTGTGAAGGAAGTTGAGAGGGTTGTTTACAGCTCAGGCAATTCCTGCGAGGTGGTGTCTGTGGCAACTCACCGCCGCATCGATCCCCTCACAATTCTTGAAGCGGTGGAGGCAGGTGAAGCATGATGAACTATCTCAATCCCTCAGCCCGGCAGGCTGCTGCCAGCATTCAGGACAGGCTGAAAGAGCTTGTTAAGCTTCCAACAACCTGGTGTCCTGGCTGTGGAAATGGGATAATTTTAGGGGCTTTTTTGAGGGCCTGCTTGAAGTTAATGGATAGCGGAGAGCTTGAGATGGAAGACATTGCAGTTGTGAGCGGAATCGGGTGCAGCGGCAGGGTAACCCAGTTTCTGAGGTTCAGCTCTGTCCACGCAGTCCATGGAAGGGCAATACCGCTTGCCACAGGCATCAAGCTCGCAAATCCCAAACTGAATGTTGTGGTTATGATGGGTGATGGCGATGCCCTTGCCATAGGCGGTAACCACTTCATTCACGCCGCCAGGCGAAACATTGACCTGACTGCAATCATCTTCAACAACTCCCTTTACGGAATGACAGGTGGACAGCTTTCGCCAACAACCCAGGAGGGGCAGAGAACTCCGACCTCACCCTTCGGAAACATTGAAAGACCCTTCAACATTGCTGAGCTTGCCATGGCTGCAGGGGCAACGTATGTGGCCAGATGGACCACGTTCCATGTCAGACAGCTCCAGAAGTCCATCGAAGAGGCCATAACTCACAGGGGTTTTGCTGTTGTCGAAGTTATAACTGGCTGCCCTACCAGAACGAAAAAGAAGCCCTTCGAGCTTTTGAAGATGCAGAAAAACATCAGACCACTGGGAGTCCTGAAAAAGGTTGAGGACGGTGAGGTGGATGAGTTCGCCAGCAAATACCACCGGCTCGTAAGGGAACTTGGTATGCATAGCATGCATTGGGGTAAGGGTAAAGGGTAGCAAAAACTTAATTTTGAAGGAGTAAAGTCATTCTATGGAAACCAGAAAAATACAGCTCATTGGCAGCTCCAGCTACATGATAAGTCTCCCCAAAAAGTGGATTGTCTCCCATAATCTCAAGCAGGGAGATGAAGTTACGGTTTACGCTGATGAGGGTATGGTTGTTGTTCTGCCCAAGGAATACAAAAGACTGGT
>CAZHKD010000128.1:0-1846 GCA_964533255.1 uncultured archaeon
CGCCCTCCAGTCACTCAGGTACCTCTTCTGCTCCTCCGTCAGGGTATCTATCCTTATACCCATTGCCTCCAGCTTCAGCCTTGCGACCATTCTGTCAAGCTCGTCCGGCAGCCTGTAAACCCTGTTTTCCAGCTTTTCGTGATTCTCAGCTATGTATCTCACCGCTAAGGCCTGATCGGCGAAGCTCATGTCCATTACCTCCACAGGGTGTCCATCTCCAGCTACGAGGTTCACCAGCCTTCCCTCAGCCAGCAGGTACAGCCTTTTGTCTCCCAGATCATACTCCGTGATGTTGCTTCTGACCTCTCTCTTGCTCCTCGCAATCCTTTCCAGCTCCTCAACGTCTATCTCAACATTGAAGTGGCCTGAATTGGCGAGAATGGCTCCATCTTTCATCAGCCTGAAGTGCTCCGCCCTTATCACGCCTCTGTTGCCGGTGGCCGTGATGAATATGTCCCCCACTTTCGCCGCCTCGTCCATGGACATGACGTCGAAACCATCCATCACCGCCTCCAGAGCCCTTATCTCGTCCACTTCAGTCACGATCACCCTGGCTCCAAGCCCCCTTGCTCGCATCGCAATCCCCCTGCCGCACCAGCCGTAGCCTGCAACGACGACGGTTTTGCCCGCCACCAGGAGATTTGTTGCCCTCATTATCCCGTCCCAGGTGGACTGGCCGGTTCCGTAGCGGTTGTCGAAGAGAAACTTGGTGTAGGCGTCGTTTACGGCTATAACGGGGAACTTCAAAACGCCTTCCTCCTCCATTGCCCTGAGCCTGAGGATGCCCGTCGTGGTCTCCTCGCTGGCTCCCCAAATTCTGTCGGCAAGCTCGCTTCTGTCGCCGTGAAGGAGGAAGATCAGGTCAGCTCCGTCATCAATCACTATGTCCGGTTTGATGTCCAGCACGCTGTTGAGTGCCCTATAGTACTCCTCTCTGTCCACACCCCTCCTGGCAAAGCATGCAATTCCCGTGTCGCGAAGAGCCTCAGCAACATCGTCCTGAGTTGATAGAGGATTGCATCCCGTGATCGCCACTTCCGCACCGCCTTCTACGAGGGTTTTGACAAGAACTGCCGTCTTTGCCTCGACATGCAGGGCCATGCCAACCTTCACGCCCTCCAGCGGCCTCTCCTTTCTGAACGCTTCCCTTATCTTCTCGAGAACCTTCATGTGCCTCTCGGCCCACTGAATCTTCGCGTAACCAGCCTCTTTTCCCATGACCACCCAATTACATGCAGGCTATTTAACTTCATCGTGCCGGCTGATTTTTCAAATGAAGCTGAAACATCGTGAAGTTTAACTACAATGGCGGTTAGCTGCACCTATGAAGGAGTGCCTGAAAATTATTTACGAGAGAGTATCCATACGGAGTTTCAAGCCCGACCCAATCGACGATGAGCTTCTCACAGAAATCCTCAAAGCCGGCAACGCCGCCCCCTCTGCAGGAAATCTCCAGGCGAGGGACTTTGTGGTGGTGAAGAGTGAAGAAAAGAAGCTTCAGCTGGCCAAAGCAGCCCTGAACCAGATGTTCATCGCCGAAGCTCCCGTTGTGGTTGTTGTATGTGCAAACTACCCCAGGAGCATGAGGGTGTATGGCGAGAGGGGCAGGCTTTATGCGGAGCAGGACGCAACCGCAGCAGTGCAAAACATGCTCCTGGCAGCCCATGCATTAGGGCTTGGAAGCGTCTGGGTAGGCGCATTTGTGGAGCCCGAGGTCTCGAAAATACTATCGCTGCCCGATTACGTCAGGCCCCTGGCAATTCTACCCATCGGTTACCCTGCTGAGTCGCCCAGGCCCAGAAGGAGGTATCCCATAGAAGAGCTCACACACCATGAGGGCTGGTAA
>CAZHKD010000128.1:1946-4746 GCA_964533255.1 uncultured archaeon
ACAGACTTCGGCGACTTCTACCCGGGAGTGATGAAGGGAGTCATGCTCAGCCTCACCGACGCCACCATTGTGGACATCACCCACTCCATCGAACCGCAAAACGTGATGCAGGGTGCTTTCCTGCTCTACCACTCCTACAGGTTTTTCAATAGCGCCGTTCACGTTGCCGTTGTCGATCCGGGCGTAGGAAGTGCAAGGAAAGCCCTGGTGATCGAGACAGCTAATCACGTTTTTGTGGGCCCTGACAACGGCATACTCTATCCATCGGCCAGCAGAGAGGGAATCGAGAGGGTGTGGGTAATTGATGAGGCTAAAACGTCTGCCTTTACAGAAGGGCTCTCCAGCACCTTCCACGGCAGAGACGTCTTCGCCCCCGCCGCAGCCTTTGCTGTGGAGGAGAGAATTGGCGAGATCGCCACGCCCCATGATGGCGAGATAAACAAGATTGACCTCTTTAAGGTAAATGTTACGGATTCTGGAATAGATGCCAATGTGATTTTCGTGGACAGGTTTGGCAACCTCGTCACCAACATCCGGGGGGAAGTTGTGGAAGAGCTGGATGCAAAAGCTTTTTACCTTTCCGGAACAGAATTTCCCCTGGTGACGAGCTATAGCCAGGTGGAAATTGGGCAGCCCCTCGCCGTCATCGGAAGTTTTGGCACCCTTGAGCTTAGCGTCAGGAATGGTAACGCTTCCCGGCTTTTTGGCGTTTCGTCGGGAAAGATAAAGCTGAAGTGGAGGTAGGTTTTAGATGTTTTCAGACAGACTTCTTGCCAAGATGGCTGAGGCTCTCAACAAGCACCTGCCGAGGAAGAGCAGAAGCCTTGAGGAGATGCTCAAGGAGGAGTTTCCGACAATCAAGGCAAGGGATGGCGAGGAGTATCTGATAGAGAGGGACGAGCTTGAGTTCATAGCCGGGTACGTGGATGAGCCTGACAGGAAGAACTTCAGCATCCCGATAATACTGGAAATGGTTGGGATTGGAAGCGAAACCGTTGTAATCGTCAGGAACAGGCTTCATGCTGAGTTCATACGCAAAGCCTTCGGCTTTGACAGGCGGGGGAAAGAGGGATTGATGCTCTACACTTACGAGATGCGGGAGGTGCGGAGGAGGCTCAGGACGGCAACGCAGGTCATGTTCAGGGTTCTGGAATAGTGGTAACGAATTGGGTGTGGAAATCTGGAACGAATCTGGTACTGAATCAAAAGGGGTGGTATTCTGGATATTGAGGAGATTCTGCGAACGGCCCTCAAACTTGAGGAAAAAGCCATTGAGCTCTACTCAAAAATGGCGGAGAAGAGCGACGACCCCGAGGTGAAGGAGCTTTTAGAGCTGCTGATTTCTCAGGAAGTGGAACACAAGAAAATGATTTCGGACAGGCTCAGGGCCATTGAGTTCCTGAAAAGGCGATAGGCACCAGATATAGGGCTGAGAAAGTCATTAGAACGAGTATGGTGGTTGTAATAACTTTTCTGGTAACCTTCCCCTTCTCAAAAGCACCCGCTATGGCCTTCGTGTAGTAGACGACGGAGGAAGTGAACACCGTCAGGGTTATGAACTTCATCAAGGCGGGCGTTGCGGGAAGCAGTTCATCCATGAAGTATTCCCAGCTTTTCAGGGTGTAGTAGAACACCGCAACGAACTCAATGACGATGGCTGCCGCTTGAAGGGCTGAGGTTTTCTGCTGGATCTCCACGTTCTGGGATGAGGCCTGACTCAGACTTTTCTGAATCTCCGCAAACTCCCTGTTCCGGATAACGTCAAGCCTTATTTTGACGAGGTTGAGGACGTCTCTTACCCCTTCGACGGTCTGGGAAACGCTTGCTTCCACATATCTCAGATAGCTCAATCTGTCTTTGAGGTTCTGCAACTCCAGAATTATGGATTTTGTTCTGGAGAAATAGACCCTTGCCACGTATTCTGCTTTGTTGAGGGACTCCAGTATCTCCTCGTTGTGGTCTCTGAAACGAACAAGCTTTGTGAAGAGGTCAACCTGAATAGATGAGAGTTCGGAAACGACAGATTCCAGGTCGGGTATCGAATCGCTGGATTTCACGTGGGCAGAAAGCTCCGTCACCCTTCTTGCCACCACCTTTTCCTTAATGTTCAGCTCCTTTGCAACAGCTT
Organism: uncultured archaeon; assembly: GCA_964533255.1. GTDB lineage: Archaea > Halobacteriota > Archaeoglobi > Archaeoglobales > Archaeoglobaceae > JdFR-37. The sequence continues at coordinate 4,075 of CAZHKD010000128.1, forward strand.
CGTTGTTGCTCACAAGCAGAAATGCCCTTGCGAGATGAATATCGAAAACTGGAAATGCGGAGTAGAAGAAGTCCTCATCAAACTGGCAGCGTACATAAACTGTGTCTCTTGAGAACTTTATTTCTCCGAGAGTGAACTCCTCATAGGCTTCGCGACCTTCATGGCCTTCGGGAACCTCAGGAATTTCAGCCACTTCATCAAAAATAATCACCGTTTTTTTGAGCGCATCGGTTCCTGGCAGGTCAATGTCTGCTGCGGCAATGAATTCTATTCCATCAACCTTGCCGATTATCCCGTAATCAGACCTGGCCAGTATTTCGACATCTCCCAGCCTTTCAATGGTAATTCTGAAGTCCTTCACCTTCTCTCCGAGGATGTCGGAATAATCCCTCCCGGAGGAGAAGTAGATGTACTCGATTTTCACAGATAAAAGTCAGCTTAAACCAACATAAGTTTTACCCAAGTTGACGAGGTTCAACCGATTGGAACAAACCAATACCCAGCAATCGACCAGTTGAACCCATCGCTCCGATAGGGTTAAAAGTTGTTGGGGTCCACCTTCAACCATGAGTTCGAAGCTTGAAAATCTCTACTGTGCCAGATGCGGCAGCGAGTTCGACATAAACATCAGGCGAACCACCGGTTACAGCGGCCCGCTGCACCTTCCAAACC
>CAZHKD010000129.1:0-4645 GCA_964533255.1 uncultured archaeon
TGAGCGTGATTCAGAAGGGAGATTTCGTCAGGATCAGCTATACTGCGAAGCTGGAGGACGGGACGGTAATAGACTCCACCGACGAAGAGGTGGCGAAGGAACACGGAGTTTACGAGGAGCATGCGAGGTATGGAGACATCGTTGTTGTGGTAGGAGAGGGACACGTCATTAAGGGGCTCGATGAAGCTCTCGAAGGTAAGGAGGTGGGCTTCAAGGGGAGCGTGGAGGTTCCGCCTGAGAAGGCCTTTGGGGAGTACGATCCGGAGAATAAAGAAGTTATCAGCATATCCCGCTTCAAGGAGAGGCCCGAACCCGGCTTGAGGGTGAGGGTTGGCGAGAGGGTCGGTGTAATTGAGAGGGTAATTGGCAGAAGGGCCGTCGTGGACTTCAATCACCCTCTCGCCGGAAAAACCATCACCTTCGATTTTGAGATAAAGGAGAAGATAGAAAGCCCTGAGGATAAGATAAAGTCCATATTCATGATTCACACCGGAAGGGAAGTTTCGGTAGAGCTTGATGGGAAAAAGGTGGTTGTGGAGATTCCGAGAGGTTTATCGCTGGATCAGGCATTTATGCTGGGGAAGTACGCAGCGGTCAACGACATCTTCCGCCTCACAGATGTGGAGGAGATAGAGCTGGTCGAGAAGTTTGAGAAGAAGGCTTCGGACGAACCTGAAAAATCGGAGACAGAGGCTGCCGGTGAGAGCGAGGAGGCTGGAGAGGTACAGACGGAAGAGGAGGTTGAAGAGATAACTGAGTAAAGTTGTTCCTCCTACTATTCTTTTTTGGCAACCTCTTCGGATGATTCCGCTGATGATCTCGCAACCATCGCAATTTGTCCGTACCTCATCACGTTTCTGCAGAACTGGCATATCTCTGACGTGGATATCTCGCCGCATACGGAGCAGTACCTGAATTCCGGGATCTCCTTACTCTCTTTGAACATGTTCCTGACGAAGTTCTGCTTGAAACCCGGAATCTTCGCTTCAATTTCGTAAATTATCTCCTTCCACCTGTCCTGCGGGGCATTGGGGCACTCATCTGCCAGGAACGGCAGTTGCTTCGTGAGCACGTATACCGCATTTTCCTTCTCTGTCCGCAGAATGAGGGGGCGGATGCGGGTTACAACCCTGTCAAATCCCTCTGTCCTGGGCATTTGCTTCTCAATCCACCACCTGTTGCCCGCTAACCAGTTTTTGAAGAAATTTGCAAGAATATCGTCGGCGTTGTGCCCTGTTGCGATCACATCGAACCCATTCTCTCTGGCGAATCTGTTGAATATGTACCTCTTTGCGTTCCCGCATACGGAGCAGACCTTCCTGGTATTGACATCTGAAATCGTGAAGCCGTATTCAGACAGCCTTACAGTATTGAGCTCTATCCCAAGCTCCTGGCAAAGTTTTCTGCAAACCTCCGCTGACCTCCTTGAGTACTCTCCGATCCCCAGGTCTATGTGGAGGGCCTCGAGGTGAAAATTGAAGTTTGAAGACAGGGCACTCAGGGCTGATAAAAGGGCAACGCTGTCCTTCCCGCCTGACACTGCTGCAAGAACCCTTTCGTTCTCTCTGATTACTCTGTACTTCTTCACGTCCCTCTCAATGAGCCTCTCAAAGAAGGGTGGGAAGCAGTCCTGACAGAGAGAAATTTTGTAGTTTTTAAGGCTCACCACAGCCCTCTTCCCGCACTTTTTGCATTTCTTTGCCTTTCCGCCTTTCATAGACCCACCAGTGGCAGGTTCGGTATAATGATAGAGATAGCTATTGAGCTGAAAATGGCAATAGCCAGGAATTTGACGGTAAACTCGCTGATCGCCTCCCCTCTATCTCCAAATCTCCTAGAAAGGATTGATGATAAAGCTTCCTTGAAAACCCTCCCACCATCCAGCGGAACTGCCGGGAGGCAGTTGAACAGGCCGACGTAGAAGTTCAGCCAGGCAATCCAGTAAATGGCGTTGAGCACGTAAAACAGCAGGTTTCCAAACTGGCTCCAGAAGCCTGTCGGCGTAAAGTAATTCAGCATCTCTCCGCCAAAGCCAGGGAAGAAGAGGAATGGCATTGACATTATTGTGAGCCACCCCACCGGAGATGTGAGGGAAGATGGGATGCTCTGGAGCGTCTCCAGCATTTGCTTGGAGTAGCCAAGCCTCAAGCCGCTGAGATAGTCTGGCCTGGGCTCTATCATAATTCCGAGAAAACCATACTCTCCTTCGGGAGCCTTGGCAAGTGTTACCTTTATCTCTTCGAACTCTCCACCGCTGAAAACCTTCAGCACTATGGTCTCTCCAGGCTTTGTTGACCTCATTACTTTCTGGAAGCTTGTCAGGGTGGGCGTCTCAATGCCATTTACCGAAACGATGACCATGCCCTTCTTCAGCCCGGCAGCTTCAGCGGGATAACCGGAAATGGTGTCACCAATTTTTATGCCAGCAATTTTGGGCAGCTCCACACTTTTTCCGTCCTTGAACTGGATCAGCACTCTATCTGAACCTTTCAGGGCTTTCTCCACGTCCTCCTGTCCCTGAATGGAAATGCCGTTTATTGACGTAATAACGCTGCCCTTTTCAACGAGTCCGAAAGCCGGGCTGTTCTCCTCAACGTCAACAACTGTCACGACCGGAGAGAGGAAGGAGAGGAGGTAGAAGAAGAGGGAAAAGGCTATTGCGGCGACGAAAAAGTTGCTTACTACACCGGCTGAGAATATCCTTATCCTCTGAATTGCCCTCAGATTGGAATCCTTCCCAAGCAACTGCTTCTCATCCGGCTCAGCAAAGCCTCCAACGGGTACAAGGGCAAGAACAACGCCCAGAGCCCTTACCTTAACGCCCTCCACCCTGCATAAAATCGCGTGGCTGAATTCATGCACTATCAGCGTCACTGCCAGACCAATCAGCCCCCACACCAGGGGGATGTACGGGTTCACACCGGGGATGAGCAGGGCACTTCTCGGGTGTGTGAGCTCTGAGGGCTGGGGTGGAGCCGTAAGGATTACATAATCCATTGCCAGGACGAGTGTGAACATGAAAATCATCCCTGCAAACACTGCCGGGATGCCCAGATTAGCATAAATTCTCCAGAAGGTCTTAAATCTGGACACCTTATCCAGGAATTTGAGACCCTTCGAGGTTCTGACCAGGAGAATCGGGCCAAAAGAGGATAAGGAGTACTTCTCAAGCTTTCCAGACGCTTTCAGGTATTCGACAACTCCCCAGTACACGAAGAAGATTACCAGCGCGATTCCGGTTGTGTTCAGCATTGTTAGAGGGGTTAGAGCAGGAGGTATTAAAAACTGACGGATAATTTTGGAAATTTGCGAGTTGGTTGAATATGCTCCCAGCGGCTTTAAAAAACCGGCATATTTGACGTTCAGATTTATTTCCTGAATAGTACATAATGACTTTAACGACTTTCGAGTTTCGACTGGAAACGCACCTTCCAAGGAAGGCGCAAACAGGAATAGCTTTATCTACCTCCTTGCTTAAACCCACCACATGTACGCTTTCGTATACATCACAGCCTCCTCGAGGGAGGAAGCTGAGAAAATTGCAAGGCACTTGCTGGAGAAAAAGCTGGCAGCATGCGTAAACTTCTTCCCGATACGCTCAATGTACTGGTGGGAGGGGAAGATTGAGGAAGCTGAGGAATACGGCCTTATTGTCAAAACCAAGGCTGAAAAAATAAAGGAAATAAAGAAGGAAGTTAAAGAAATTCACAGCTATACTGTCCCATGCATTTGTGCCTTTGCTGTTGAGGATGGGTTGCGTGAGTATCTGAACTGGATTGACGAAACTGTACAATGAGAACAGGGACAAAGTGGGGAAAGTGAGGAATGAGGAGGAGAACCGCCACCTTCGGTGACCCAAAGGAGGTTGTTTACAGCAAGGAGCAGTGGAAGCTGCTACAGGAGAAGCGTGAGGTGGCCAGAAGAGTCATGGAAAGGCTGAGAGATAGCGGCATCCCAAGCATGGTTTATGGCAGTGTTGCCAGAGGAGACGTGAATAGAGACAGCGATGTGGACATCTTCGTCCCCCTCAAAATCCCCTCCTACCGGATAGAGCTTGCCCTGTCAGACTTTGAAGTTCTGGACAGGAGAATTGTCCAGGCCACTCCTAATTACGCCATCAAAGGGGAGATAGTGCTCGGCGATGCAACTGTGAGCTTCCCTCTGGTAAAAATGCGGGAGAGGGAACTCGATTTCTATAATTTTGGGGGTGCCGTAGACCTCGAAGGGCTTGAAAAGGGGGAAAGAGTTATGGGTGTTGACAAGAGACTGATGCTGATAATACCGACGGAGAGCGGACATAGGGAAGTTCCCTGCAGCGACATCAGCCCGTCAGAGCTCTCCAAGCTTCTTGGAGTTGGCATGGATATAGTGGAGGAAAGGTTCAGGGTTCTTGAGAGAAGGAGAGATGTTGGCAGAACAGGCGTATTCCTGAATGAACCGGTTTTTGACAGTTTTGAGGCAAGGCTCAAGGAGATTGCGGAGAGAAACCCCTTCGTGAAGAAGAGGATGGTTGAGTGAGATTTGCCGGGTATTTTAGAAGAGCATGAACTTAAGTTGCCACACTGGTATTTTGATCTCAGGCAGTACCGCCATGCAAAAATATTTAAATAGCCCAGCGTGAAGGGCTAAGGAGCGGTGATAACGA
>CAZHKD010000130.1:0-2638 GCA_964533255.1 uncultured archaeon
GCAACGGCCCCTACCAGCGCCAGAATAATTCCCTCGGGTCTGGAGCTCGGATCAGCTCCGCTCAGGAAGTAAACGCCTGCAATTGCCAGAACAACTCCCAGAACCTGTCCAGATTTAGCCCTTTCCCCCAGAGCAGTGGAAAAGATGGCGGAAAATAAAGCGTGGGTGCAGACGATGGTGGTGCTGACGGCAACTGAGGCGTAGAACAATGATTCCATCCAGCTTGCGAAGTGGATACCGAGGGCTGTTCCGGCAACCACCGGGAAAAGGAGTGCTTTTCGACTATCCGGAAGCTTTATTGAACGATTTAATGCGAGAAAAAGAAGTGTGGAAAAAACGAGGCGCCAGAAGGCCGTTACCGGCCCTGGTGCACCTGCCAGAACAACGAGGGTTGCTGCAGATGAGATTGCCAGAACGGCGAGAGCCAGCAAAAGCAGGAGCCTGAAATTCTGCATGCCCTCTGAGTTTATGTGGGGTTTTTAACCTTTGACGTCCTTGCTGTCTTTGTGGGTGAAGCTCTCGGCTTTGTTTCTGAGCATCACACTATCTGCCCCCATCCTTTTACCACCGAGTTTCGTTAAATAAAAAATAGCAAAAATGAGTCAGACTACTCCATTTTTCTTCAGGTCTTCCAGATCCTCTTCACTCAGTCCCAGCAGCGTGTGATAGACATGTCTGTTATCCTCGCCCACATTCTTGCACAGCCACTTCAGCTTCGGCGGCGTCTCGCTGAATCTCCAGGGAGAGTTCACAACAACGAGCTCTCCATACCTTTTATCCCTATACCTCCTGAAGACCGCCTTATCCCACCAGAAGTCCTCCTCCAGAACCTCCTTGGGAGTTAGAACCTTCGCGTAAATTGCAGTGCCTTTTTCACCCCTCTCCTTCCATTCCACCATTTTCCTCGCCAGTTCTTCGAACGTGAACTTCCTGATGGCCTTCTGAATATCTTTGTAAGCCTCCCTCTGTTTCTCCAGAGGTGTTCTGTCGAAAACTGTAGGATACTTCTCCATGAGCTCGGGAGCTTCGATCTGGGTTATTAAAGCCCTGAAGTTGTCATCAGTGTAGCCTGATGCAAAGACGTAGCCATCCTTGACTTCGTAGTAGGCGTAGCTGAAAACGCCAGCGTCAAGGGGCAACACGCCAACCTCAACGGGCTGCTTGAAGAAGTGAATCCACTGCAGCTCCACCGTTATTTTCATCATGACTTCAGTGGATGTTATATCTATCATCTGACCCTCTCCCGTTCTGTTGCGGTGCAGAAGGGCTAGGAAGACACCTGAAACTGCGTAGATAGCCGTAAAATAGCTGGCCATCCAGAAACCTGGAGCCGTCGGTAAATTGTAGGGCTCTCCCGCTTCAGGTAGCTCCTTGCAGGAGTTCATGTACCCGGAATTTGCCAGGCCGAACAGGTTGGAGTCCGGTACCCTGGCAAACTCTTTAGCTTTTGGTCCGAAGTGGCCGTAAGCCGAGAAGGCGAGGTAGATGATTTCTGGCTTTATCCGACTGAGATGTCTGTAACCGATGCCGAGCTCATCTGCAAAACCGGGAGGGAAAGACTCGATTACAACATCTGCACGTGCCACGAGCTTTTTGAAAAGCTCCCTGCCTTCTTCTTTTTCCAGGTTGAGCGTGATGAACTCCTTGTTTCTGCCTTCAATCAGGAAGTTCAGACCGGTATCGTTGAAGTAGTACTCACCGAAGGGCGAGATTTTGCGCAGCGGGTCGCCCTCAGGAGGCTCAATTTTTATCACCCTCGCTCCAAGCTCTGCGAGAATTGATGATGTCACATGGGCAGATGGCTGAGCAGTGCTCACGTCCAGAACAACGATGTCCTTCAGCACGTCATCCTTGAACCTGGCCTCTTCTGGGTCAGTCAGCTTCCTGGCGTATTCCACCCAAGATTCCTGATTGTTTCCCATAGCACCACCTCAACCTCAAATCACCACGTGAAAACAGCGTCTTCCTCAGGTCTGAAATCGGCTGGAGGCTTTCTGCCGATGAAGTCGGCCCAGTATGACAGCACCCCTTCCCTGACAAGCTCCTCAATCTCATCTTCGCTGAGCCCCAGCAGCCTCTTGAAGACGTAGCGGTTGTGGTAGCCAACGGGATACACAGACCACTTTATTCTGGCCGGAGTCTTGCTGAGCTTGATGGGGTTGCCGGCAGCCACCATGTCTCCAAAGATGGGGTCGTCATAGAACCACACGCTCCCCCTCGCCCTCAGATGCTCGTCGTGGTAAACCTCAAAGCTGCTTCTGACTGGAGAAGCTGAAAAGCCGTGCTTTTTGGAGGCTTCGATTATATCCTCGAGGTTTTTGGTGGAAACCCACTCCGCAACGATTCTGTCCAGCTCATCCGCATTCTCTTTTTTGAGCCTTGCTGATATGCTGGCAAAACGCTCATCAGCCAGGAGATGCTCTGCATTCATGGCTTTGCACAGCCCTTCGAATTCCTTGTTGGATAAAACGGAGATTACCACCAGCTTTCCGTCTTTTGTCTTGTACATGTTCGCCGGCGACAGATTCGCATCCCTGTTCCCCATCCTGGGCCTGTCCTCACCCTTCAGAGCCACGTAGGTGTAAACGGCGTCCATTATCCTTGGGAACACTTCAACCTGGCTTATGTCTATGTACTG